>JBBIMZ010000104.1:3299-9505 GCA_037444135.1 Solibacteraceae bacterium | reverse complement strand
CATCTCGTCTTCCATATCAACAAGGACGGCACGTTCACTGACGTCTCCGAGGCGTCGGGCTTTACCCGCGCGCCCGGCAAGGGGCTGGGCATCGCCTTCAACGATTACGACAGAGACGGCTGGCTCGACATTCTGGTGGCTAACGACGCCACCGCCCAGCAGATGTTCCACAACAAGGGCGGCGGCGCCTTCGAAGAGGTCGGCCTGGCGCTCGGCATCGCCTATGATGACGACGGGCGCGCCTTCGCGGGCATGGGGGCGGACTTTCAGGACTACGACAATGACGGCTGGCCGGACATCTTCCTGAACGCCCTGGCGCGGCAGCACTATTCGCTTTACCGGAACGAGGGCGGCAGCTTCGTCTATCACTCCGGCCCCTCCGGCATCCAGGCGATCACGAAACTGCACTCGGGCTGGGGAGCGCGCCTGATGGATTTCGACAACGACGGCTGGAAAGACGTCTTCGTCGCGCAAGGGCACGTCATGGACAACATCGAACTGACCGAGCCCGAGCTCAAGTATCTGGAGCCGCCGCTGATGATGCGGAACGTGCGCGGCAAGTTCGAGGATGTCTCCGACCGCCTGGGAGAGGGGTTTCGCGTGGTGACCGCCTCGCGCGGCGTCGCCTTCGGCGACCTGGACAACGACGGCTTTCTCGACGCCGTGATCTATTGCAAGGACTGCGATGCCGTCGTGCTGCGCAACGAGGGCAACGGCAATCACTGGCTGCTGGTCGAAACGGAGGGAACCCGGAGCAACCGGGACGGCATCGGCGCCCGCATCCGCCTCGTGGCGGCCGACGGCGGCGAGCAGCACGGAATCGTCACGACCACCGGCAGCTACTGCTCGGCCAACGACAAGCGGGTCCACTTCGGTCTCGGCCGCGCCGACAGCGTCCGCTTGCTCGAGATTCGCTGGCCGAGCGGCCTCCTCCAGCGCCTGGAGAACGTGCGCGCCAACCAGATCCTGCGCGTTCGCGAGCCAGCCCGGTGAAGCCCGGGACGCTCAGCCTGCTTCGGCGTTCACCGCCTGGATCAGCGCCCGGATATAGCCGTAGCCGAAGGCGAAGGCCTGCAGGCCGCCGGGGTCGTCCGGGTGGCGGGGCATGTGATCCGGGCAGATCGCACCGGCAAACTGCGTGTCGCGCAGGATGCGCATCACCTCGAAGAAATCCATCTCCCCCTCGTCCGGATAGACTTCCTCGAAGTCGTGCAGCCGGCCCCGGATGTTGCGCATGTGGATCTGATGAATCTTGCCGCGCTCGCCGAGATAGCGAACGATCGGAAAAACATCCCGCCTGGGATTCTCGAGCCCTTCGGCCGTGGTGCCGAGGCAGAGCTGGAAACCGTTGTACGGACTGTCGGCGAGGGACTCGTACTTCTTGATCGCCTCGAAGATCGCCGGAGAATCCCAGTTGCCGACGCCCTGATAGCCGAGCGGCAGGCCCGGCGGATCGTAGGGATGGCAGGCCAGCCGCACGTCGTGCTCGGCGGCGACCGGCACCAGGCGCTCGAGGAAGAGCGCGATCCGGTCCCAATATTCCTCCTGCGAAACGCGGCCCGCTTCCGTCGGCGGCAGCTCGCGCCACTTGTCCTCCAGGCGAAAGCCGGCATAGGTCGATCCGCCGCGGCCGGGCGTCCGCCGATTGCGGCGAATCGGGATGAGCGTCCAGTGGTAGGTGATAATCTTGACGCCCACCTGGGCGGCTTTGCGGATGTTCCCCGCGATGGCCTCCAGGCGGCGGTCGCGCTCCGGCCGCAGCTTGATGTAGTCGGAATCCATGCGGATCGCCTCGAGGATGACTCCGTGGCGGTCGCAGTTATCCCGGTGGCGGCGCAACTCGTCGGAGTCCCAGCCGCCGTCGGCGGATCGCGCCGCCATGGCGATCGTCAGGTGGCGCACGCCGTGCCGGAGGTTGTATTCGAGGTTCGCCTTTCCGGTGATGTCGCCGCCGGCGACGCTGTGGTAGTCGCCTCCGACGTGCATCAGGGTGTTCTTGCGGGGCGCCGTCTGGGCTTGTGTCCGGACGGCCGAGGCGGCGCCGGCCAGCAAGCCGCCGAACTCTCTTCGGTTCATCCAGTCTAGACTTTGATCTTGTCGTAGTCGAACGGCTCGTTCACCAGGTGATACTCGGGCTCGCCCGGCAATTGCAGGTAATAGGTTTTCAGCGGCGTGCGCTCGAAGTCGGTGAGTTTGCGCGGCACCGCCTTGCCGTCGATCCACTCGTAAATCGGAATCTCCCACGGATTGAACGTGTCGCTGAGGCCGCGCTCCTTGGCGATGCGGAACAGATGGACGTTGCCCGGTTCGTGGCCGCCGAGCCAGGTGCCGATGATGTCCAGCCGAAACTTGTCCTTGCTGAACATCACCAGGTTGGTCAGATAATCCTGGCCGACGGCGAAGCCGTTGCCGTCCCGGCCGAAGATCCCTTCGATCATCGCCAGCCCGGTGGTGATCACGCTCATGTTGTCGCACGTCTTGTGCGCCCAGATCTCCTGGCGGATCGGGCTCAGCTCGTGCCGGCTGGCGTAGCGCGAGTAGCCGAGCTTGAGGTGATTTTGAAAGTACCGGTTGACCTTTTCTTCGACGTCCGGCACGATGTCGGGCTTCATGAAGTCGGGCACGCCCGTCACCATCTGCCAGCCCGAGCAGAAGCGCACGTAGGGAACGACGACCAGGCCCTGTTCGTTCTTCACCGACAGCGTCAGGCACATGCCGTGGGCCTTCCACTTGGCGATGTTCAGCAGCCAGGTGTCCGGCTCGTTCATCGGCGCATAGTGCGGGATGCGGCGGTAGACGACCGGATCCGGCACTTTGCTCCAGGTCAGGTCGCGCCCTTCGGCGAACTCCTCCGGCGTGCGCGGGCACTCGTTCATTTCGATGCCGTGGCGGCGGTTGATGGTCACGAAGCCGCGGATGTTCCAGCGCGGGCGGTTGTTGGCCTCCAGGAAATAGAACTTCGACATTCCCAGTTCCTTCAGGCCCATCACGATGCCCTCGTAGAAATCGGCGTCGGTCCCGGTACCCCAGAACTGCTCGTCGGGCACGCCCGGCTGGCGCACGCTGCAGGAGTTGGGCTTGAGGATAATGCGGTGCGAGATCGAAATGCCGGGTTTATCCCTCGGCACGAAAATCTCTCGCGCCAGCTTCAGGCCCTCGGCCCGCTTGGCGTCCGCGTCGAGCTTGTGCGCTACGTGCGTGCGCCGGATGAAGACCGCCTTCGGGTGGGCTTCAATGAAGGGATGAACGCCGAAGTACCGTGGCGGTTCCTTGACCTCGCCGGCCCGCAGCGCGCGGCCGGCAGTGGCGAAGGCGCAGGCTTTACAGCCGGTCTCGAGAACTTGGCGTCGTGTCCAGGACATCCTCTCGGCTCCGGGTGATGGATTCCTGTTGCCATTCTATGCCAACTCGCCCTTTGTCAACCGGCCCGGTTCGCATTACAATCGTCCCCATGACACGGCGCACCGCGATGCTGTCGCTGGCGGGCGGCCTGGCTGTCGCTCCCGCCACTCCGGTTCGGTCGGAAGAAAAACGTGCCCCGGTGGTGAACGCCGCCGAGCACGCCTGGATCATCCACGATCCGCGTTTCCCGATCGACCCGCAGGTGGCCACCTGCCCGCAGAACCTGCCCGCCTACGACTACTCGGCCGAGTGGCTTCTCTCGGAAATGCGCACCTACGGCGTCGACCACGTCGCCATCTCTCACGTCTGCTACTACGGCCGCAACAACGACTACACGATCCACTGCGTCAAGACCTGGCCCGACAAGTTTGCCGGCTACGGCTTGCTGGTCGGCTACCGCCTCTACTCGCCGGCCGACAAGGAGAACCCCGCCCGGCTCGAGCGCCTGATGAAGGAAGGCGGCCTGGTGGGCCTGCGCTTGAGTCCCATCTACGACAAGGATGTCGTCTGGCTCAACGATCCGGTCTGCTATCCGCTCTGGAAGAAGGCCGAAGAACTCGGGGCGACGTTCCACATCTTCCTGGCGCCTCATCAGGTCCGCCAGGTCGGCGACATGGCCGAACGCTTCCCGGGCGTGAACGTCGTCATCGACCACATGGCGATGATCGACATCACCGCTCCGGACAGCGAGGGCTTCGGGCCGCTGCTCGAGCTTTCCCGCTTCCCCAACGTCTATATCCGCACGTCGCTGCACAATCCCTCGAAGACCCGGCGGCTGCCCTACCGCGACGTCTGGCCCTTCCTGCGCCGGCTCTACGACCGCTACGGTCCTAAACGGCTGGTGTGGGCCAATTTCTCCGAGCTGCTGATCATACAGGAGCTTATCCCGTTCTTTACCGCAGAAGACAAGGAGTGGATTCTGGGCCGGACCGCCTACCGGCTCTACAAGTTCGACCGCGAGGCGCGCTGAAGCTCACTCGTCGATCTTCAGCCCGGCGTACTTGGCGACCAGCTTCTTGAGGCCGTAGCCCGGGAAGCTCACCGTGAGCTTGGTATCGTCGCCCTGGCCCTCGCGGCGCAGGATCATCCCCTTGCCGTACTTGGGATGCTCGACCGTGGCGCCGGCGCGCAACCCTCCCCCTGGGGCTTTGGCCGCCGGTTTGGGCGGAACCACGGCAGGTTTCGGCGCGGCCTGCGGGGGAGCAAGGCCGCGCTCCCGGAAGAATTCGGCGATGTTTTCAACCGAGTTATAAGTCTTGCCTGTGTAGGCGTGCCGGCGCGCCGCCTGCCGGACCTCGTATCGCTCGACCAGCAGATCCAGGCCGGCTTCGGCTTCCTCGAGCTGCGCCGGCCGGAGCGCCGCCCCCTGGATCTCGAGATGCTCGCGGGGCACTTCGCGGAGGAACCGCGAGGGCTCCTGCGGCTCATAAGGACCGCCTCCGAAGCGCCGCCGCCGCTCGGCCCAGGTCAGAAACAGGCGCTTCTGGGCCCGCGTCATGCCGACGTAGCACAACCGCCGCTCTTCCTCGAGCATCGCCGGCTCATCGAGCGAGCGCGAGTGGGGAAACAGCCCCTCCTCCAAGCCCGCGATGAAGACCACCGGCCACTCCAGACCCTTGGCGTTGTGCAGGGTCAACAGCGACACCTGCGCCTGGAGGTCCAATTGGTCGGCTTCGGAGACCAGCGCCGCGTGATCCAGAAACCCCTCGAGGGTTTCGCCGCGCGCGGCGGCGTCGGCGGCGGCGTTGATCAGCTCGTTGAGGTTGTCCAGCCGTGAATCGGCGGCCGGGTCCTCGGAGGCCTTCACCATCGTGCGATAGCCGGTCTCCTCAATGACGCGCTCGACCAGCGCGCCCAACGGCTCCTCACGGGCCGCCCGCGCCAGTTCCTCGATGAGCTGGCGGAACCGCAGCAGGGCGGCGTGAGCCCGCGCCGGAAGCAGCCTTTCCTCGAGCAGCGAACCGATCGCATCCCACAGGCTCAACCGGCGCTGCCGGGCATGCTGCTCGATCTGCTCGACCGTACTCCGCCCGATGCCGCGCGCCGGCGTGTTGATGATCCGGTGAAGGCTCACCGGATTGTGCGGATTCGACAGGAGCTTCAAATAGGCGAGAACGTCCCTGATCTCCGCCCTTTGATAGAAGCTGAGGCCGCCGACGACGTGATAGCGGCGGCCGTAGCGCCGCAGAGCCTCCTCGATCTGCCGCGACTGCCAGTTGGTCCGGTACAGCACCGCCACCCGGTCGCCGGGGTTGCGTGCCAGCAGGCGCTCGATCGTATCGGCGATGAACAAAGCCTCGTTTTCGGCGTCCGGCGCCGAGTACAGCACGATGCGCTCGCCCGCCTCGCCGTCGGTCCACAACCACTTGCCCTTGCGCTGCACATTCCGCGCGATGACGGCGCTCGCCGCATCCAGGATCGTCCTGGTGGAGCGGTAATTCTGCTCGAGGCGGATGACGCGCGCCTCCGGAAAGTCCTTCTCGAAATCCAGAATGTTACGGATGTCGGCCCCGCGCCAACTGTAAATCGACTGGTCTTCATCGCCGACCGCACAGACGTTGCGATGCTTCTCCGAAAGCAATCTCATCAGCCGGTACTGCACCCGGTTGGTGTCCTGGTACTCGTCGATGAGCAGATGCTCGAGCCGTTCGTTCAGCCGGCGGCGGAGCGACTCGTCGTGCTCGAGCAGCCGGACGGATTCGAGCAGCAGGTCGTCGAAATCGAGCGCATTGGCGCGGCACAGACCCTCTTCGTATTGCTCGAAGATCGCCGCCAGCCGCACCGCGTTCGGGTCCCGGGCTGAT
>JBBIMZ010000104.1:0-3289 GCA_037444135.1 Solibacteraceae bacterium | reverse complement strand
CGCAGGCCGCAGCCCCCGGTTCTTGGCCTGGCTGATCCGGCTCAGCGCCGCCCGGTATTGCAGGAAGCTCTCGTCGACTCCTACGTACTGGTAGGCGGACTTGATCAGCGCCAGCTGGTCATCTTCGTCGAAAATCACGAACTTCGGCGTGAAGCCCGGACGAAGATCGGCCAGCGACGCACCCTCCCGCCGCAGCAGGCGAACGCAGAAGGAATGGAACGTGGAAAGCAAGGGCATCTCGGCGATGCCGGCCGCCCCGAGCATGGCCTCCACCCTCCGCCGCATCTCGTCGGCCGCCTTGTTCGTGAATGTCACGGCCAGGATCGACCGGCCCGGCAAATGCCGGGCATACACCAGGTGGCAGATCCGGTGCGTGATCACCCGCGTTTTTCCGCTCCCGGCGCCGGCGAGAATTAACAGCGGACCCTCGCCGTGAGCGACCGCCTCCTGCTGCTGCGGGTTCAGACCTTTCAGGAAATCCATGAAAATGAAGGCCCTTCGAGATTGTAACACCCCGCACTGCCGCTGCGGGAGGCGCCCTCAGGGGTTTGAAAAAAAGACTATTGCCTAGTACTAGGAGTACTAGTATATTGGTAGACATGGCCAGACACTCAATCCCATCCCAAGGAACAACTAAGGCTGCTGCACCGGCGCCGCCTGGCGTTGGATCGTTTGATCCAGTCGCTCGAGCGCTACTCCAGGTTCCTCGAGCCACCCAAGGCCCGGAACTTTCCTCCGGTTCCCGGCCGCCACACGTCCGTCGAACGGCTCGCCTGAGAGGGTCCTCCGAGGGCACAAAGGGCGGGGAGGGCGCCGGCCCTCCCCGCCGCAGAGCGTCACCACATCAGGTGCAGCGCGGCAGGTTGCTTTGCACCGGGTTGAGTCGCCCGAAATTGGCGCTGGTGACGTTGTTGTAGCCCGAAGCCATGCTCTGGAACCAGGGATGGTTAAAGGCGTTGACCATCTCGAAGCGGAACTGTAGCCGCAGATCCTCCCGCAGCGTGAAGTATTTGGACATGGACAGATCCCAGTTGTTGTAGGCCGGAACCCGAACGTCGCCGAAGCGCAAGGGGAAGTCGCGCAGCGTATAGGCCTCCTGCGCGGGCACGCGCCGCCCAGTCGCCGGATCGTCCCACAGCGACGTATTGAACCAGCGGTCAAAGGTGCGCTCGGACTTGGGCAGCTCGGCGCTGCCGGGGCGTACCTGCTTGGAGTTCGGGTAGTCGATCACCCAGCCGATCATGTAGGTGACGTTCCAGTTGAGCTGCCAGCCGCCGAGCGCGGCGTCGACCGGCCGCGACCAGGCCGAACCGTACGGTTTGTTGCGGCCGAACGGCAGATCGAAAACGCCCACGATGGCGAGCTTGTGCGGCGTGTCGAGCTGATTGGCGTGCAGCTTGGCGAGCGGCGTCCGCTCTGGATCGCTCAAGATGAAGTCCTGCGCGTTCAGCAGGTTGACCTGCTCGAGCGTCTTGCCCAGCGTGTAGCTGGCCAGGAACGTCAGCCCGTGGGACAGCCGTTTGGTCGCCTTCACCAGCAACGCGTCGTAGCGCTGGCGCCCGATCGGCACGTTCTGGAGGCTGACGCCGGAGAACTGAGGGAAGGGCACCAGCAGGTTCTGCCGCGGAATCGTCGCGCCGTTCAAAGCGGCGTTGGCGGGAATCAGACCTGCCATGGGATTCGGGATCCGCGTCGTGTAATATGCGGTGTCGATCGCCCCGGTGGGCAGGCGCCGGCCCAGCTCGGCTGCCGGAATCACGTTCAATCCCACGCCGACGGGCAGCTTGCGGAGCTGGCTGCCCGAGTAGCCGACCTCGATGAGCATGTTGCCCGGAAGCGATCGCTGAATGTCGAACGAGTACTGATGCGAATACGGCAAGGGCCGGTCCAGGAAGTTCGCCGTGATGCTTTCGCCCAGGAAGCTGGCCGCGCCGAGCGAGGCGCCGATCGGCTCGAGGAGCCGGCCGCCCGGCAGATTGCTGAACGGGTTGGCGGTTCGCACCGCGGGGGTCAAGCCGCCGTCCACGCTGACCGTGGCGGTGGTGCGCCGGCTGAACCCTTGCGCAACGCCTGTCTCTCCCTCGCCGGAATAGTACAACCCGTAGCCTCCGCGCAACACCCAGTTGTCGCGCACGCGGTAGGAGACGCCGATGCGCGGCTGGAAGTTGTTCTTGTCCGGATCGAAGGCGTAGCGGCTCTGGCCGCCGACGCCGGCAAACAGTACCGCCCCTTTCAGGTTCAGCCCGGTGACCTGCGAGGCGATGGGGCTCGGCGCGTTGAAGTCCAGACCTCGGACCATGCGGTTATACCGTTCCGTGCGCGGCGTCTCGTAATCCCAGCGCAGGCCGAGGTTCAGCGTCAGGCGCGGCGTAACTTTCCAGTCGTCGTTGAAAAACAGCGCGAAGTAGTGAGCCCGGTAAGCCGGGTCGATGTTGCGGTCCACGTAAGCGCCGCTCGGATAGCCGAGCAGGAACGTGGCGAGCTCATTGCCGCTGGTGGCGTCGGCCCGCAGCGCCTCGCGCTGGGTCCAGTTCTTGGCGAAGCTGTAGACGCCGCTCGCCAGTCCCGGGTTCTGGCTGTTGTCGTTGTAGCGCCGGCCCTCGAAGCCGAACTTCATGAAATGCCGCCCCTGGACGAGGCTGAAGTTCGGCTGGATGGTGTAGGCGTCGTTGGTGGCGTAGTTGAGCAGCCGGTCGGTGCCCACCGCCTGGTAGGTGCCCAGATCGAAGCGCGGAAACTGGAGCTTGGTGAACTGGGCCACCAGCGCCGCGTCAAAGCCGAGCTGCCGCGGGTCGAAGCCGGCGCCGAAGCTGTTGCCGGTCGTCTCCTCCCAGCGCGACAGGCCCGCACGGAGGTTGAAGGTCATGCGCGGCGACAGCGTCGAGGTCCAGTCGAACGTCCAGTTGCGCCCGTTGCGGATCAGCGGCGCGTTCCCGGTCGGCTCGGCCGGGTTGGACTGCTTCGGGTCGGTGACGAACACCAGGCCGCGGTACTCGGAGAAGGGATTCTGGCCGTAGCGGAAAAAGACGGTATTCTTGGAGTTGACCACAAAGTCCATCCGTCCGATCCACTGATCCAGGTCGCCGATCCAGCGCGACGGATAGATGTAGTTGTTCACGCGCGCCGGGCCCTCGCCGGGCGAGTTCGGCGCCGGGTAGTATTTGAGCACCGCCGTGGCGATCGGATCGATCCGGGCGGCCGGGATCCGGTTGCCCGGAAACGGCTCGCGCGTCCCTTGCGGCGTCGTCGTAAGCGGGTCGAACAGCAAGACCGGCTGACCCTGCGCGTT
>JBBIMZ010000103.1:0-9555 GCA_037444135.1 Solibacteraceae bacterium | reverse complement strand
CAATTCGCGGCTCGGAACGAGCGCAGCGGCGGTATCCAGTACGTGGTGACCGGCGCGGGCGGCGAGTTGCGCGCCGGCAGGGTCACTGGCGCGCGGATGCGAGCCGCCAACATCGCCGGCTGGGCCCCGCAACGCCACTTCCTGCTGGTCGAAATCGATGAGAACCAAATGCGAATCACGCCGCTCGGCAACGAGCCGGTTCGCGTGACCGATTCGGAGGGAAAGCCCGTCGCGCTGCCCCTGCGGGTTCCGCGCCGGCCGGGCGCTCCTTAGGCGCGCGTCAGTCTGCCGAAGATCTCGAAGTCGTTCTCCAGCCGCGCAGCGTATTCGGCGGCGTTCGCCGGACCGTTGTAGCCGGCGGCAAAATCGGTGAACCGGCCGCGCTGGAGCGCAACCAGGAGCGGAGAGGTCGTTCCCGGGCCTTTGATGAAATCGAACAGTCCCAGAATTTGGAACCGGACGTCGGCCCGGAAGGCCTCGAACATCTCTCCGACTGATTCGTAGCCCACTTTGGCGTAGTTGAACCCCATGATCTGCGGCGCGCCCATGCTGATCGACCGCTGAGCGGCGACCTCATGAAGCCCGCGCGCCAGTTCGAAGACCCGCCACTCAGCTTCCTGGTTGCCGTGGAAGCTCTGCCACGGCTCGGTGGGGCTAAGCCGAAACTGGTGGCCGGTCCAGGGCTTGGCCGGATCGAACCGGAAATAGCCGGCGAAAAGCGCCCCGTTCGCCTGGCCCCACTCGCGCCAGAAGACGTGATTCTCGAAGCGAATGGTCATCCGCCCGTCAGCGCCGAACGCCTTGCCGCCCGATTCGACGGTCAGGACGGCAAGCGCTGCACCCGTTTCGATGCGGATCAGTTCGCTGAGCGGCGCCAGCAGGCCGCCGCTCTGATTCCACGTGCGGGCCACCAGGCGCTCGCGCGATGTCAAGGAGGGCGCCGGCGCAATGCGCTTCTCCTCCGGAGGCTCGAGCGGCAGTTGCGCCAGTTCCGGCCGCTCGCGCAGGAAACCCGCCGCGGCGAGCTCCTCCAGGGGCCGAACAAAGTCGCCGTGAACGAACCCCTCGAACTCCCCGTACCGGATCCGGTACCAAGCCCCGCTGCGCTCGAGCAGATCGACCGTGGTTCCGCGGGGCAGGCTTCCGATCGGCGGCCGCGCCGTCGAAGGCCCGGGCCTGACGTTCAGCCGCGAGGCGGTCACGACGCCGGCGCCGAGCGGTTCCGGGCTCGTCCCAGCCGGACTCATGCTGCCCCAGTATACCAGCCCGCCGGCGCGGCTTCGCTCCGGCGTGATAGGATCGAGAACGCCTCGAAGCGCCTGTGGTTAATCCGATCCTCATCCTCCTGGTCGCCGTCGCGATCGTCTTCCTGTTCATTCTGCGCTGGCGCGTCCATGCATTTGCGGCGCTGCTCGTGGCGGCGCTCGTGGTGGGCCTGCTGGCGGCCAAGTCGCCCCCGAGCCAGGTCATGGCTGAGGTCAGCGAGGCCTTCGGCAGTCTGGTCGGACGGATCGGTATCGCCATCGTGGCGGCCTCGGTCGTGGGCGAGTGCCTGATGGGGAGCGGGGCGGCGGACAAGATCACACGGCGGTTTGT
This sequence comes from Solibacteraceae bacterium, assembly GCA_037444135.1. Taxonomy (GTDB): domain Bacteria; phylum Acidobacteriota; class Terriglobia; order Bryobacterales; family Bryobacteraceae; genus CALKXJ01. Next base: position 7,959 of record JBBIMZ010000103.1, on the reverse strand, counting down.
GGCGCTGTTCGGCAAACGGTATGCGTCGGCTTCGCTGCTGGCGAGCGGTTTCATACTCTCGATCCCTGTCTTTGCCGACACCGTCTTTTTCCTGCTGATTCCCCTGGCGCGGGCGATGAGCCTGCGCCTTGGGGGAAGGAACTATCTGCTGAATATTCTGGCGATCTCGGCCGGAGCTTCCTCGACGCACGTCTTTGTTCCGCCGACGCCAGGGCCGATCGCCGCCGCCGCGACGCTGAAGCTGGACCTCGGCGTGGTTATGATCGGGGGGCTGATCGCCGCGCTCCCGGCGTCCCTGGTGAGCTGGCTGTTCGCCTTCTGGGCCGACCGGCGCTGGCAGATCGGCGTGCGCCCTCCGCCCGGCGCGTCGCTGGCCGAACTCGAGCGGGCAGCCGCCGCCAACGACGAGGAACTGCCCGGCTTCTGGATCTCGATCGCGCCGGTGCTGCTGCCGGTCCTGCTGATCACTTCGGCGACGGTGACCGGCGTCGTGGCTAAAGGAAGCATCTTGGATCAGATCGCCGAGCTGCTCGGCAACCCGAATTTCGCCCTGCTGCTCGCGGCGGCGATCGCGCTCCGGGTGCTGGCGCGGCAGAAAGGCGTGAGACTGGCCGAGCTGTCGCGGACCGTGGAAACCTCGATGGCCACCGGAGGCCTGATCGTACTCATCACCGCGGCGGGCGGGGCTTTCGGCGCGATGCTCCAGAAAGCCGGGCTCGGGGAGGAACTGGGGCGCCTGGCCTCGGCGCTCGGCCTCTCGCACGTCGTCCTCGCCTACTTGCTGGCGGTGATGTTCAAGATCGCCCAAGGCTCCGGGACGGTCGCGATGATCGCCTCGGCCGCCATCATGATGCCGCTGCTCGAGGCTTCACCTCCGCCCTGCCATCCCGTCTACGTCTTCATCGGCATCGCGGCGGGTTCGCAGCTGGGCGCCTGGATGAACGATAGCGGCTTCTGGGCCTTCACGACGATGGCGGGCCTCACCGAGGCCGAGAGCCTGAAGAGCCGTTCGGTGATGCTGGCGGTTCTCTCGCTGACCGGCCTTGCCGTGGCGCTGGCGGGGAGCCGCTTGTTGCCGCTGCGGTGACGGCCGCGGTCAGCCCGGCGTGGCGCTTGCTGCGGGCTGGGCCGCGCCGGAACGGTCCAGCCGCTCGAGGAAATGGGTATCCAGCCTGCCGCCGACGAAATCCGGGTGCGCCATGATCTTCTGGTGCAGCGGAATAGTGGTGTGAATCCCCTCGACGACGAACATGTCCAAGGCGCGGCGCATCCGGACGATCGCCTCGGCGCGGTCGCGGCCGTAGGTGATCAGCTTGGCCACGAGCGAGTCGTAATACGGCGGAATCACGCCATCCTGATACGCCGCGGTATCCACGCGCACGCCGATCCCGCCGGGCAGGTTCAGGCCGGTGATTCGGCCGGGCGAGGGAGCGAACGTCTCCGGATGTTCGGCGTTGATGCGGCATTCGATGGCGTGACCGCGCATCTGCACCGGGCCGGGGATCACCTCCGCCAGCCGGGCTCCGGCAGCCACCAGGATCTGGCCCTTGACGAGATCGACGCCGGTGACGAACTCGGTGACCGGATGCTCGACCTGGATCCGGGCGTTCACTTCGATGAAGTAAAGGTTGCCCTTCTCGTCCATCAGGAATTCGACCGTGCCGGCGTTGGTGTAGCCTACGGCGGCCATCGCCCGGACCAGCCGCGCCGCGATCGCCTGCCGCAAGTGGGCGTTCATGGCCGGCGAGGGAGCTTCTTCGATCAGCTTCTGATGGCGGCGCTGGATCGAGCACTCGCGCTCGCCCAGCACCTCGACGTTGCCATGCGTGTCCGCCAGGATCTGAAACTCGATGTGCCGGGGCGCCGGGAGGAACTTTTCCAGGTAAAGATCGGGGCACGAAAAGGCGGCTTCGGCTTCTTGTTGCGCTTGCGAGAACAGGCCGGCCATGGCCGACGGCTCCGGCACGACGCGCATGCCGCGTCCGCCGCCGCCCGCCGCCGCCTTCAACATCACCGGGTAGCCGATCCGGTTCGCGATCTCGACGGCCTCGGCAGGGCTCCGGAGGGTCCCTTTCGAGCCGGGCAAGACCGGCACCCCCGCCTTTTCCATCGCCTCCCGCGCGTGCTGCTTGAAGCCCATCAGGCGCGTCACTTCAGGTCGGGGGCCGATGAAACACAGTCCGGAGGTCTGACAGACTTCCGCAAAATCAGCGTTCTCAGACAGAAACCCGTAGCCGGGGTGAATGGCGTCGGCGTTGGTGATCTCCGCGGCGCTGATGATCGACGGCATATCCAGGTAGCTGCGGCTGCTCTTGGCCGGCCCGATGCACACGGCCTCGTCGGCGAAGCGCACATGGAGGCTGTCGCGGTCGGCTTCCGAATAGACGGCCACGGTGCGGATGCCGAGCTCCTTGCAGGCGCAGATGATGCGGAGCGCGATTTCGCCCCGGTTGGCGATGAGCACTTTCCGGAACATGCGGCCCTCAGTCGGGTCGGATGGCAAAGAGGGCCTCGCCGTATTCGACCGGGCTGCCGTTTTCGACGAGCTTGCCGACGACGGTGCCGGCGATCTCCGCCTCGATCTCGTTCATCAGCTTCATCGATTCGATGATGCAGAGCACCTGGCCCGGCGTGACGCGGTCCCCCACGCTCACGAAGGACGGCGCATCCGGCGACGGCGCCTCGTAGAAGGTCCCGACGATCGGGGACTTGACGTAAGTGACCGAGTTGTCGGCGAGGGGCGCGGCGGAGCCGGCGGCCGCGCTGGGGCCGGCGTTGGAGGTGGCAGCCGGCGGGGGCGGGGAAGCCACGGGAATGATCGTTTCCTGGGGAGCGCCAGGCACGGCTCGGCAAATGCGCACTCGGTTCTCGCCGCGGGTCACCTCCAGTTCGGCGACGCCGCTTTCGAGCACCACCTGAATCAACTGCTTGATTTCTTCCAACGTCATGTCATGAATTTGCGAACTTCCCGCGAACGGCGGAGCCTGCTCGGTTGCGCCACTATTGCTAGATTACCAGTAACTCCTTAGCCGTGGTGGTCAGAACTTCGCAACCCGACCCAGTCACCAGAACCGTGTCTTCGAGGCGCACCCCGCCGAAGCCCGCCTCGTAGACGCCCGGCTCGATCGTGATTACCATACCGGCCTGGAGGCGCGCCCGCTCCCGGGCGGCCAGCCGCGGCGGTTCGTGGATCTCCAGCCCCAGGCCGTGACCGGTCGAGTGCAAGAAGAGTCGGTCGAGCTGAAAGCGCCGGAGCGTGGCGCGCGCCCGCCGGTCCACGGCGGCGGCGGAGACGCCGGGGCGGACAGCCTCCAGTGCGGCCAGTTGCGCCTGGCGGACGGCTTCGTAAAGCCGCACGACTTTCCGAGGCGGGCGGCCGAGGAACGCCATCCGCGTTAGATCGCTGGCGTAGCCGTTCTGTTGCGCCCCCATGTCGATCAGCACCAGCCCGCCCGCACGGAGCCGGTTCGGCGTCGCCGCCGCATGCGGCAGCGCCGCCCGCTCCCCGCCGGCTACGATCGTGTCGAAGGCCGGCCGTTCGGCGCCGAGCTTGCGCATCTGGTAGTCGATCTCGGCGGCGAGCTCGATTTCCCGGATCCCCGGACGGATCCCCGGCGCCACGCAGGCGAAGACCTGATCGGTAATGGCCACCGACCGGCGGATCAGCGCGATCTCCCGTGGGGACTTGACAGCGCGCAGCTCTTCGATCCAATGGACGCAGCCCGCCAGGCGGACCCTTTCCGGCGCTCCTGCGCGGAGCATCTCGTAGGCCGAGTAACTCAATCGGCCCGGTTCGAAGCCCACCCGGCGCCAGCGCCGCCGCTTCAGCAGCCCGGCCGCGGCCCCGGCAAGCGCACCCCGCACCACGCGGACCCGGCACGCGGTTTCCTGCGACGCCTGCGTCCGGTAGCGGCCGTCCGTAAGAAGAATCGCGGCTTCCGGGGCCAGCACCAGCATCGCGCTCGATCCGGTAAATCCGGTCAAGTAGCGGATGTTGGCGAGCCCGGAGACGATCACCGCATCGAGTTTTTCCTGATCGAGCCGCCGCAGGACATTCTCCCGCCGGGCTGCCAATTCGGCCTCGGCGATCTGCAACGGGCCGCCTGTCACGGCCGCAAAAGCAACTTGCCGCTCGTGGCGCGCCCTTCGAGATCCCGGTGCGCCTGGGCCGCTTCGGCTAAGGCGTAGATCTTGTGAATTCGCACGGACAATTTTCCCGCGGCCACCCACGCCAGCACATCGCCGGCCCGCTCGAGCAGCTCTTCGCGCGTGGCGCAATAGTGGAGGAGCGTCGGCCGCGTCAAAAACAGCGATCCCTTCTGGCTGAGCAGAAGGGGCGAAAACGGCTGGACCGGCCCGCTGGCGTTGCCGAAGCTGACCATCATGCCGCGCGGCCGGAGCGAGTCGAGGCTCTTGTCGAACGTGGCCGCCCCGACCGAGTCGTAGACGACGTCCACGCCGCGGCCGCCCGTGAGCCGGCGGACCTCGGCCTGAAAGTCGGTCTGCGTGTACAGGATCACCTCGTCGCACCCGGCCTGGCGGGCCAGCCCGGCTTTCTCGGCCGTCGACGTGGTTCCGAGGACACGGGCGCCCCGCATCTTGGCCATCTGCACGAGCAGCAAACCCGTGCCGCCCGCGGCGGCGTGAACGAGAGCCGTGTCGCCTGCTTTCAGCGGGAAAGTCGCGTGCGTGAGGTAGTGCGCCGTCATGCCTTGCAGCATGCTGGCGGCGGCCAGCTCGAAGCTGACCCCGTCGGGGATCTTCACAAGCTTGGAGGCCGGCACGATGGCGTACTGCGCGTAGGAGCCGCGCGTCATCGCCCAGGCCACCCGGTCGCCGGCGGCGACTTCCGTCACGCCCGGCGCAATCGCCGTCACCACACCGGCCCCCTCCATGCCGGGAATGAACGGCGGCTCCGCCGGATAGAGACCGGTGCGGTGGTAGGTGTCGATGTAGTTGACTCCGGCGGCCCGAACCTCCACGATCGCTTCCCTCGGTCCCAGCGTCGGGATGTCGAAATCGGAGTACTCCAGTTGTTCGGGACCGCCGTGGCGCCGGACGATGATGGCCTTCATGCGCGCACCTTTCTTCGCAGATGGACTATTGCAGTATAGAGCAGCAGATAGGCCACTGTGAAGGGGAAAACCAGCAGGCGACCGAGCGTGGTGACGGCGCCCGCGCCCGACAGCCCGGCCCGGACCAGCACGAAGTGGCGCACAATGCGCCAGTTGCTGTAATCCAGCCAGAAGTAATCGCCGTTTTCGTTCACCACCAGAACTTTAACCGGCAGGCGCGCCGCCAGGAGCCACTTCCACTTGGTCATGATCGGCTCGCCGGTGCACAGGATGACGCCGATCGTGTAGCGGTTGGCCGCCAGCTCGGCCACCAGGCGCCGGCGGCGCCCGGCGTATTCGTTCACCCGGTAGACGGCGCCCCGTTCCGTGTCAAAACCGCGCGGCGAGCCGGCAAAGCAGGTCGCCAGGTCGACCCGTTGTGCCGGGCGCTCGTACAGCGCCGGCAGGATGCGCTCGACCACGCCCCGGGAACCGCTCTCGATCACCAGCACGCGCGTGAATTCCGGGACCCGCCGCCGGAAGAAGTAACGCATGCGCACAGCATAGGCCTCCGCGGCGGCCTCTGTCCAGAAGCCGGCTCGCCACGATTCGAGTGGCGGCAGGCGGCCCGGCCCGGCGTTCGGGCGGGCGAGTGCAGCGCCGTTCAGCGCAGGCCGCGGCGCCTGAGGTAGTCGATGAGGCCGGCCGGATCGTCGGTGATGATTCCGTCCACGCCCGAAGCCGCCAACGCCGCCCAGACCTGCTCGTCGTTGGCCGTCCACGGAATCACTTTCAAGCCTGCCTTGTGCGCCGCTTCGACGCGCCCGGCCGTCACCAGCGAGTAGTGCGGCGCGATGATCCCGGCGCCGGCCTCGCGCGCTACGGAGACGAAATCGCGGTCACCCCGCCCGTAGAGCGCGGCCAGGGGAATGCCGGGGGCCAGCCTCTTCATCGCATGCAGCGTGCGAAAGTCAAACGATTGCACCATCACACGCGATTCGAGATTCCGCCGGCGGACGGCGTCGAGGAGCAGGCGGGCGAATTGCTCCGGGGGCGGGGCCAGCTCGGGCCTCTCCACGGAGAGCTTGGTCTCGATGTTGAAGATGAAGCCGCCCCGCCCGGCGAGCGCCAATACCTCATCGAGCGCCGGAATCTGCGTCCCGGGGACCGGCTTCTGGCGAGGAAATTCCGGGTTCTTTCGCGATCCGCAGTCCCACCGCCGGAGCTCGGCGAACGTGAGCTGGCCGATTACCGGACTGCCTCCGGGACTCGAACAGATCGCCCGATTCAGGACCGGGTCGTGCGAGACAACCAGCACGTTGTCTCGCGTGACAGCCAGATCGAGCTCGAGGGCATCGGCGCCGGCCTCGATGGCGTACTCGAATGCCGGAAGCGTGTTTTCCGGCAGTACCGCGCGGGCGCCGCGGTGGCCATGGACCTGGATCGGAGCCGCTGCCGGGAGCGCCAAGGCGCCGGCGAGAACCAAACTCAACTCCAGCCTGAAGAGGATATATTGGGATTGTCGCATCCGAGACGAAGGAGTATTGTCGCATGGCGGCATTCACGCGGAGAGATTTCGCTCGCACGGCCGGCGTCACCGCGCTCGGCTATTCGAGAATTCTGGGCGCCAACGATCGCGTCCGCATCGGCTACGTTGGCCTCGGCAACCGGGGCGACCAAGTGCAGGACGCCTTCCTGGAGCACGGCGACCAGGAAACCGTCGCCCTGTGCGACCTGCGGGACGACTATCTGGATTGGGCCGAGGCCAAGGAAAGAAAACGGGGCCTGGCGCCCAAGCGCTTCAAGGATTACCGGCGCCTGCTGGAGATCAAGGACATGGACGCCGTCGTCATCGCCACGCCGGACCACTGGCATGCGCTCATGTTCCTGGACGCCTGCCGGGCGGGCAAAGACGTCTACGTCGAGAAACCTCTCTCGTTGACGGTCTACGAGGGACGGCGTATGGTTGAAGTGGCGCGCGAGACCGGCCGCGTAGTCCAGGTGGGCATTCACCGGCGCTCGTCGCCGTTTCTGATCGAGGCTGCCGAGCTGGTCCGTTCCGGCGAGATCGGCCACGTCCTGGTGGCGCGCGGCTTCCATTACCGCAATGAATGGCCGCACGGCATCGGCAAGCCGCCGGATGCCGACCCCCCGGACGAGCGGGAATGGGACCAATGGTTGGGGCCGGCGCCGAAGGTGCCCTACAACCGCAACCGGACCTATTACAATTTCCGCTGGTTCTACGACTACTCCGGAGGCCAGCTCACCAACTTCGGCGTCCATTACCTGGACATGCTCCGCTGGGCGATGAACCTGGAGTGGCCCAGCTCGGTCACCGCCGTCGGCGGCAAGTACGCAGTCGAGGACAACCGCGAGATTCCGGACACGCTCGAAGTGCTCTGGGAATACGAGGGCGGCCACATCATCAACTTTTCGCAATGCGACTGCAATATGGCGCCGGGCAACCTCCAGGATGCCGAAATGATCTTGCGCGGCACCAAGGGCACCATGTACATCCACTTTTCTCGCTGGGAGATCGTGCCCGAGGAGATCAATGACCGTCCGCGCTACCCGCGCTCGCCGATCGATCGCGCCGGCGAGCAGGCCAACCGCGGCCGGCGCACCAGGCTGATCGCCGCCCGCAGCGCCAAGGGCAGCCAGGACACCGCGTTTCATGCCCGCAATTTTCTCGATTGCGTCAAGAGCCGCAAGCGGTGCAATTGCGACATCCTGGACGGCCACATCTCGACGGCCAGCACGCTGATCGGCAACATCGCCCACCGCTTGCGCCGCCACCTGGAGTGGGACGGGAAGGCGGAACGCTTCACCAACAGCGAGGAAGCCAACAAGCGGCTTCACTACGATTACCGCCCGCCTTATAAGTTGGGTTGATCTGCGCCGGGGG
>JBBIMZ010000102.1:264-9574 GCA_037444135.1 Solibacteraceae bacterium | reverse complement strand
CACAGCGTGGGTTCTTTGTCCAGAATGCTGAACTCCACGCGGAAGCCGGCGGCTGCGGCCTCCATTGACACCGAGCCTGCCTGCTGTGCCGCTCCCCGCCACGAAAAGCCTGCCAGCATCACGACGCCGGGCGCCACCGACGCCAGCGCCGCCAGTCCGATCGTCCATCGCGTGCGCCGCATTGTTCCCTCCCGCCCGCTTTCCGGCGCCCCGCTCTGCGCCGGTTGTCAGGGCTGCCGCCGGAACGGATTCGGAATGCGAATCAGATCCGTCCACTCCTTGCCGCCCTCCTCGATCGCCGACAAGGCGTAGATATCGCCGTCCTTGCCGATGGCGATCGAATTCACGTAGGAAGGCCGCTTGCCGTTGTCGAAAAAGATGGGGCCATGGTCGGTGTAGGTCCCCGTCGGAACGTCCCACGTGATCAGGTGCAGGTTTTCCTCGCCCTGCGCCTCGATTTTCGTCTTGTCGCGAGCAACCTGCGGCCTCCCGTCCTTGTAAATGCATCCGCCGGTCAAATAATAAAGCGTACGATTGTCCGGACCGAGCGTGAAGCCGAGATACCCATAGTAGAACTTGTCGAACATGCCGCTCTGCTTGGAGGGTTTGGAGGTAATCCGCTCGATGACGTCCAGTCGCTCGACCCGCGGGTCGAACTTAAACAGATAGCCGGAGTTGCCGTGAACTGCATAAATGACCTTCTCGGTGGGATGCCAGACCGCTTGGCGCCAGTTGTAGCCCATGTGACCCGGGGAAGTCGGATCGTATGTTCCGAAGTAGTCCTTCCGCAGATTGTCTCCGGCGACCTTCTCGATGGCGTCGTGATCGTAGCGGTAGCGCAGGATGTCGCCGTCGGCCGTGGTGAAATAGACCGAGCCGTCGTCCGGGTCGGTGACCAGCGCGCGGCAGAGCGTGCGGTACTCGGCGCCGAAGCCGGCTTCCCCTTTTGCTGAAACCCGCCCCAGGTTCTTCATCTCGCGGCTCTTCATGTCGAACCGCACGAAATAGCCGTCCGGCCAGGTCAGCCCGTAAAGCCTTCCGCGCTGCGCGTCCATGGTCATGGCCAGGATGCCTTGCTCGGCTTCGGTCCTGGCGAGGCTTTCGAACTTCTTTGTCGCCAGATCATAGGCGACGAAGTGCCCGCCCGGGTAAGGCTTGTAGCCCGGCGGCGGCACGCCCATCAGCTCCCGACCGCCCTTGAGGGTGTAGTAGCCGACGTGGGTGGCAAAGTACAGCTTTCCGCCGGATTCGAAAAACGGCACATGGCTCTTGCCTTGCGGAATGGCTTTGAGGTCCTTCTCGCCCACCGCTTCGTTCAAGTCGCCCAAATGCTCGATCTTGTCGGTGGCCGGATCGTAGGAGTACATTTGAGCGGCCTTGTCGATGACGGCTGTGCAGAGCACATAGTAGATCCTGCCGTCGCTCGCCGCACCGAGGCCGTTGAAGGTGTGGCGCGACAGCGGAAAGTTGGAATTGAAGGCGCGTGCGACCAGCGGTTTGCCGGCCGGCTCCGGCGCCTTCTCGCCGGCGGGCGCCGGCGGCTTCGAGCATGAGGAAAGCAACATGACGGAACCTGCGCAAGCGGTCAGGAGAGCTCGTTTCGGCATCACGTTCACAAGAATACAACACGCCGGATGCTAAGATCAGCAAGACGGAGCGATCGAGGATGAACCGGCGCGGATTCGTGGAATCGGCCGCAGGAGGCGCGCTCGGCCTGCTGGCGTCGTGCCGGCCGCGGCGGGAGGTTTCAGAGGTGAAACTGGCGGGCCTGACGCTCGAGGAGTGGCGGCGCAAGTTCCGCCAGGAGCTGTTCGAGTCGATGCTGCCGTTCTGGGACCGTCACGGCGTCGACCACGAGCGCGGCGGACTGATGCACGGTCTGGACTATGACGGCACGCTCGTCCGCTCCGAAAAGCAGCTCTGGTTTCAGGGCCGCGCCATCTGGGTTTACAGCTTCCTTCACAACCACTTCGGCGCCGACCCGCGGCACCTGGAGATCGCCCGCAAGACGCGCGATTTCGTGCTCCGACACGCCCGCCAGCCTGACGGCTGGTGGGCCGAGTTGCTCGACCGCGACGGCAAGGTGCTGCGCCCGTTCCGCGGGGACGTCTACGGCATGTACTTCGTGGCGGAAGGGCTCCAGGAATACGCCTGGGCCGCCAGGGACGAGCAGTCCTACGAGATGGCGCTGGCGCTGATGAAACAGCTCCACCGCTACATCGAGAACCCCCGCCTGGAATTCCCGGGCGCACCCGCACCCGGGGCCCGTCCGCAAGGGCTCTGGATGGTGAACCTGCGCACGGCGACGCAGATGCTGCGGCGGCGGCGCGACGCCGAAATCGAGGAGATCGCGCAGAAGGCCGTCGACGCCGTCATCCACAAACACTTCAATCCGGACATCGGCCTGAACAACGAAGACCTGCACTTCGACTTCAGCCGCATCCGGGGCGAGGAGAACAAGTCGCTGCTCGGCCATTCGATCGAAACGCTCTGGATGATCATGGACGAAGCGCTGCGCATCAACGACTTGAAGCTTTGGGAGCTGTGCGCCGAGCGCATCCGGCGGCACGTCGAAGTCGGCTGGGACGACGTCTTCGGCGGCCTGGTCCAGTGGATCAACGTCGACCAGGGCGGCTACGTCTGGCCGGTCGAGCGACCCGTCGGCACGGATCTGGAGTTCCGCTTCGTCGGCGAATACCAGTACATGAAGCCGCTGTGGGCCCTGAACGAAGTACTGGTGGCGTGCTTGAACGTCTTCGAGCGCACGCGCGCGGAATGGGCGGGGCGGTGGTTCGGTCTGGCCCAGGAGATCATCGAGACGAAATACTCGCGCAAGGCCTATGGGCAGCCGGGTTACCTGCTGTTCGCCGACCGCCGGATGACGCCGCAGCCTCACGTGACGCGGCAGGACAATTACCACCCGCCTCGCCAGCTCATGCTGAATCTGCTGGCGCTCGACCGGATGCTGGGGGCGGCTTAGGGTGCTAGGATCGCTCCATGCGGCTGTTGCCGCCGCTGCTCGCCTTCGCCTCGCCGCTGGCCGCGCTCGACCTTGAATTCGGCCTAAAGGCCGGCGTGCCGGTTACGGCCTACTTCGAAACCGGCCGGAACCCGGCGGCCGAGTACTCGGCGGCCACGCGCCGCTACACTCTCGGCGCTTCGGTGGAATGGAGAGCCACGCGGGAGCTCGGTGTCGGTTTCGAGGCTCTCTATCACCGGATGGGCTACGTGGCGATCGTCACGGTGAGGGAGGCGGCTGAGCAGAAGACCAGCGCAGTCGACGTCAAGGGCCACTCGTTCGACTTTCCGCTGCGCGCCCGGTGGTATCCGCGCACGGCAGGCCCGCTTTTCCTTACGGGCGGCTTCCTGATCCGCTACGCCGGTCCGGTGCGCGGCCGCGGCGAACGCATCGTCGAGCACCTGATCACCGGGAACGTGACCCGGGCGCCGATCGATACGACCGAACCTCCCGAACTCGGCAAGCGATTCTATCCCGGCCTCACCGCCGGGGCGGGCGTCACACTCGGCCGCGGCCGCCTGCATCTGGCCCCGGAATTTCGTTTCACCCGCTGGACCGCGAATCTGAACGCGACCGGAGGCCTGTTGCGCTTCAGCCCCAACCAGGTCGAGATCCTGGTCGGCTTCGAGTTTCCTTGACCGGCGCAGGCGGCCTGAATTACGGCGAGGCGAGCCAGCGGAGATACTCGACGATCGCCTCGAGTTCGCCATCCGTGTAGGAGGCGATGGCGGCGCCGTGGTCCCAGGCCGCGCCATCCCGGAACCGGACCTCGGCCGCAGGTACGGTGCGGAGCACGGGCGGCGCAACGGTCAAGTCGTAGAGTTTGACCCACCCGCTCTTGGTTTCAACTTCCAGGGCGGGGAACTCCTCGCCGCCGGCGAGCCGCGCCAGGCGCACATGCCTGCCTCGGACGGCGCGGATCGCCGAGGCCGACGCCGGAGGGCCGGCGGCCAGGTTCGGGCCGATCGGAACTCCCCGGTTCTCGACCGTGTGGCAGGTGCCGCAGCGGATGCCCCGGACGGCGTCGAAGAACAGCTCCTTGCCGGCCTGGGCTCGAGCGGGCATCGAGAGGGGCGCCGGCGCCGCCGGAACGGCCGCTGCCGGAGCCGAGCCCGCCGGGCTCGCCGAGATGCTGAGCATGTAAGCGACGACTGCGCGGATTTCGTCTTCGGTGAGCCGCCCTTGCCAGGCGGGCATGGCGGTTCCGGCAATGCCCTCTCGCGTCACCTTCGACAGGTAGTCTGCGGTGAAGCTGCGTCCTTGAATCCGCGGCGCCCGTCCCGCGGCGCCGCCTGAACCGTGGCAGTAGCCGACGGCGCAGTTGCGCGCGAACACCTTGGCCCCCAGCGCGACGTCGCCGGCCGGCGCCGCCCCCTGCGCCAGCAGCAAGGCCAGCCAGAGCATTCAGTCCTCCTCCGGGAGCGCGAAGACGAACAGCGTCGAGCCTTTGCGGAAGTTTTCGAACTCCGGCCAGAGCTGGCCCAGCGCCCCGGCCAGCGCCGAACCGAAGCCGGAAGGTGTGGCGATGTACTGCCGGCCGTTGATTTCGTAGGTGACGGCGGAGCCGCGGTGCCCGCTGCCGGTTTGAAAGCTCCAGAGTTTTTCGCCGGTGCGGGCGTCCAGGGCGAAGAAGTTCCCTTCCGGATCTCCGGTGAAGATCAGGTCGCCGGCCGTGGCCAGCACGGAGGCCAGGAGCATGTACTTGTACCGATACGTCCAAATGCGCCGCCCGGTGAGCGGGTCGTAAGCGCCGAGGTGGCTGTGGGCCTCTTCGCCCGGCGGATGCCTCCATTGGAAAGTGCCGCCAAAAAACGGCAGGCCTTCGCTGGGCGCTTCCTTCACCGCCGTCACTTCCTGGCACCATTCGAGACCGGTGGTGTAGAACCAGCCGGTGCGCGGCGACCAGGCGCCGTGGTTCCAACTGCGGCCGCCCCCGATGCTCGGGCACAGGAACTTGGGCTTGTCCAGCTCCGGTTCGTTGCGTCCGATCAGCTCGCCTTTGGGGCCGATTCCCTGCACCCAGTTGATGTGTTTAACGACCGGCCAGGCCGAGATGAACTCGCCGCTCGTGCGGTCGACGACGAAGGCGTAACCACTCTTGCTGACGTTGAGCAGGAGCTTGCGCGGGACGCCGCTGACCGGCAGGTCGAGCAGCACGCACTCGTAGGCGGAATCGAAGTCCCAGACGTCGTGGGGGATCTGCTGGTAATACCATTTGAGTTTGCCGGTATCGGCGTCGAGGGCGATGATCGAGTCCGTGTAGAGATTGTCTCCGGCGCGGTCGCCGCCGTAGAAGTCGGCCGCCGGATTGCCCACGGCCCAGTAGATCAGATTCAGTTCCGGATCGTAGGATCCGGTCATCCACGTGGAGCCGCCGCCGTACTTCCAACTGTCGCCGGCCCAGGTTTCGTGGCCCGGCTCGCCCGGGCCGGGGATCGTCCAAAAGCGCCAGACGAGGCGCCCGGTTCTGACGTCGAAGGCGGTGAGGTAGCCGCGGTGAGCCGAATCGCCGCCGGTGACTCCCACGACGACTTTGTCCTTCACCACCAAGGGCGCCCCCGTGATGTTGCAGCCGCACTGGCGCGCATCCTCGACGTTGACGCGCCAGAGTTCGCGGCCGGTTTTCTGGTCGAGGGCGACGACGTGGTTGTCCAGCGTGCCCATGAACGCCCTGCCGGAGGCGACGGCGACGCCGCGGTTCCACGGGCCGTAGATGGTGGTGACGTCGGCCGGGAGCTCGTAGCGGTACTGCCAGATCTGGCGGCCGGTGGCGCCATCGATGGCGAAGACCCAGTTATGGGCGGTAGACAGGTAGACGACGCCGTCGAGGACGATGGGCGTCGCCTGGAGGCCGCCATCGTAGTCGCCGGTCTGGAAGGCCCAGACCGGACGGAGGCGCTTGACGTTCGTGCGGTTGATCTGACCGAGGGCGCTGTAGCGCCAGGCGCTGTACTGGCCGCCGTAGTGAGGCCAATCCTTGCCCGTGGCGCCGGGTTGTGCGGCGAGGATCGAGGCCGCCGCCAGGCCGGCCAGGACGCTCCTCATCGGGTGAGCACCTGGATGGAGGCGCGGCAGAAGGCCGGAAGATCCTCGGGCTTGCGCGAGGTGACCAGATTCCGGTCGACGACCACTTCAGCGTCCTCCCAGAGGGCGCCGGCGTGGACGAGGTCGTCCTTGATGGCGAAAAACGAGGTGGCTTTCCTGCCGCGAAGCATCTCTCCGGCCGAACACAGCACCCAGCCGCCGTGGCAGATCGCCGCTACCAGCTTGCCCTGCGCGTCCATATCGGCGACGAACTGATTGACCTTGGCGTGGCGGCGGATGTGGTCGGGCGCATAGCCGCCGGGAATGACCACGCCGTCGAAGGCGGCGGCCTCGAGCTCGCTGAAGGCCAGCTCGGCTTTGGCCGGGTAGCCGAACTTGCTCGTGTACGTGGCGCCCTTCTCCGGTCCGGCGAGCACGACCTCCGCGCCGGCCTCGATAAAGCGGAAGTAGGGATACCAGACTTCGAGTTCCTGATAGAGCGTGTCGACCAGAACGACGATTCGTTTTCCCCTCAGTTCCATAGAGATCCATTGTAGCGGCCGCCGGGGGAGGGCCCGCCGGGCAGCGATCTGTCGACAGTTGTATAGTGGACAAGAGCCCCATGCGAGTCACTCCCGATCTGGCCGTCGTCGCCAGCCGGCAGTTCGGCCTCTCCGGTCCGTTCGACTGCCACGTCTACGCCGTCCGGGCTCCGGGCGGAGTGGTTCTCATCGACGCCGGCTCAGGCCTGGCTGACGAGGCGCTGCTGGCGCATTTGGAGCGGGATCTCGGCGCCGGCCGCCTAGACGCCATTGTGCTCACCCACTCTCATCCCGATCACGCCCTCGGCGCCGCCTCGCTCCGCGAGCGCACCGGCTGCCGGGTCTATGCGCCGGCGCCGGCCGCGCCGATTCTGGAGGCCGGTGACGAAGAGGCCTCGGGTCTGGCGCGGGCGCGAGAGCAGGGATTGTACCCTGCCGAGATGAGGATGAGGCCCTGCCGGGTCGACTCGGCTTTCGATCACGGGGATCGCCTCGAGGTATGCGGCGTCGAGTTCCAGGTCATCCGCGTGCGGGGCCACAGCGACGACAGCGTCTGCCTGCTCTCGGAGCTGAGCCGCGTGCGGACGCTGTTTTCCGGCGATGTGGTCTTCTACGGCGGTGTGCTCGGTCTGATCAACGCACCGGGCAGCTCGCTTGCCGGCTACCGCTCGGATTTCCGGCGGCTTCAGGGACTCGAGGTCGAGGCGCTCTTGCCAGGGCACGGCCTGTTCACGTTGCGCGGCGGGCAGCGCCACATCGACTGCGCGGCCGAGCAGCTCGCGCGCGGGTTCGTTCCCCGGATGATCGGCCAGGGGGATCTGATTTTCTGACGACCGCCAAAGGATATCTTGGAGCCATGATTGCCAGCAAACTTCTCGAGCGGTTGCGCAGCGGAGGCTGCGCGCGCGTCGCCGGCGTTTGCCGTCTCACCGATCCCTGGGTCGCGGAGCTGATCGGCAAGATCGGCTTCGACGCCGTCTGGTACGACCTGGAGCACCGGACGGCGCCGGAGGAGAGCGCAGCCCATATGGCGGTGGGTTGCCGGGCCGGGCGGACCGACCTGATGGTACGCGTGCGCAAGTCCGATTATTCGATGCCGATGCGGATGCTCGAAGTGGGCGCCAACGGTTTGATGGTGCCCCACATCCGGAGCGCCGAGGAAGCGCGCCAGTGGGTCGACTGGTGCCGCTTTCCGCCCGTTGGCGCGCGCGGCTTCGACGGCGCGGGCGCCGACGCCGACTACATGCTGGCCGGCGCGCTCGAGCACATCCGCCACGCCAACCGGAACGTCTTCCTCGCTTTCCAGATCGAAGACCGGGAGGCCGTCGAGGCCGTCGATGAGATCGCGGCCGTCGATGGATTCGACGTTCTGTTCGTGGGTCCGGCCGACCTATCGCTGAGTCTCGGCGTTGCCTTCGAATGGAATCATCCGGCCTACCAGCGGGCGGTGGACCGGGTGGCGGAGGCGGCAGCCCGGCACGGCAAGTGGTGGGGACTGCCGGTGGACTCGCCCGAATCGGCGCGGCGTTATTGGGACCGAGGGGCGCGGCTGCTGGCCTACGGCAGCGATCACGTTTTGCTCGTCGCGGGTTTCCGGCGACTCTTCGGAGAGCTGGACGGCGCCGTGGCCGGCTGACCGGGGGCGGGCGTGCGTCTGACGGGGCTGGACGTTGCCGTCATCGCCGCTTATCTGGCGTCGCTTTCGGCCATCGGCGTCTACTTCGGGCGGCGTCAGGACTCGCGCGAGGAGTATCTGCTCGGAGGACGCCGGATCCACTGGCTGCTGGCGGGCGGCAGCGTCGTCGCCACGCTGCTTTCGACGTTGACTTACCTGGCCGTTCCCGGCGAGATGATCCGCTACGGTCTGGCGTACTTCACCGGGCTGCTCGGCCTGCCGCTGGCCATCCCGGTCGTCACGCGCCTGTTGCTGCCGCGCCTGATGGCCCTCGGCGCGACGAGCATGTACGAGTACTTGGAGCGGCGCTATTGTCAGGCGGTGCGGACACTGGCGGCCACCGTCTTCACAGTGCGGACGCTCGTCTGGATGGGGCTGATCATTTACAGTTGCAGCCTGGCCGTCGCTGAGATGAGCGGCTGGAATCTGTACTGGACCATCGCCGTCACCGGCCTGGTGACCACGTTTTACGCCAGCGCCGGCGGCCTGCGCACCGTGATCTGGACCGACAACCTACAACTGGCGGTGCTGATGGGCGGCGCGGTGGCGATCCCCCTGTACATCGCCACGCGCACCGCGGCCGGGCCGCTGCGGTGGTGGGAGCTGTTCGCTGCGGCCGGCCACACGCGGATCGAATTTTTCAGCTTCGATCTGACCGTGCGCCTGACGGTCGTCGGAGCCCTGTTGTCGCAGTTCTTCTGGAGCGCCTGCACGCAGGGCTCCGATCAGGTAGCGGTGCAACGCTACCTGGCGACGCCGTCGCTGGCGGCGGCGAAACGCACGGCGTGGGTGTACCTGGCGATCAACCTGACGCTGGTGGCCCTGCTCGCGTTCTGCGGTCTGGCGCTGTTTGCCTTTTACTTCGAGCGCTCCGGGCTGGGCGTAGCCGATTTTCACCGCCAGATGGCGCCGCGCGCCGACAGTCTGCTGCCGCGGTTCATCGTCGAGGAGTTGCCGGCTGGGATTTCGGGCCTGTTGCTGGCGGCGCTGCTGGCGGCGGCGATGTCCAGTCTGAGTTCGGGAATCAACTCCGTGGCCGCGGTGGTATCC
>JBBIMZ010000102.1:0-254 GCA_037444135.1 Solibacteraceae bacterium | reverse complement strand
GCAGGGCGGCGGGCCGCGCGGGGCGGCGGCGTGTTGCTGGCGAAAGCCGTCTCGGCCGCCTCCGGGCTTGCGGCGATTGGTCTGGCGACGGGCACGGCCTGGGCGATTCGCCAGACCGACTGGAATTTGATCGATCTGAGCCAGCGGTTGAATCACATTTTCGTCGGGCCGCTGGCGGTGCTGTTGTTCGCCGGGATGCTGTTTGCGCGGGTGGACGTGCGGGCGGGCCTGGCGGGATTTCTGATCGGGACGGG
>JBBIMZ010000101.1:232-9589 GCA_037444135.1 Solibacteraceae bacterium | reverse complement strand
AGCCGCCTCCTTCCGGTAGCCGCTGTTGAAAGCCGGCTGGCCGCAGCAGGTCTGCCCCTCCGGAAAGTCGACGACGCAGCCGGCCCGCGCGAGCACCTCGGCCATCGCCAGGCCTACTTTTGGAAAGAGCTGGTCCACGATGCAGGTGACAAACAGGGAGACCCGGACGGGCATGAAGTTACGATTTTAGCATCGGACCCCGCGCGAGGGCCGCCGGCTGCGACCCGCTTGCCAGGCCTGCCAGCCGTAATGGCAGCCGCTGAAGACGGTGGCGGCCCCGGCCAGATAGATCAGCGCCGCGGCAACCGGCCCCACCCAGGCCCAGGCCGCCGCCCGCCACACCAGCAATGTGACGATCGTGACGACGTGGATCGTCGTCGCAGCCTTCCCCCAAACCGACGGCCGGAACTCGCGTTTAGCGCCGAGCGCGAACAGAAACGCGGCGCCGGCCAGAATCAGCAGATCGCGGCTGAGCGCCAGCCCCACCAGCCACCAGGGCGCCAGCGTGCGCGCTGCCAAAGCCAGATAGGCAGCCACGACGAAGACCTTGTCGGCGATCGGGTCCAGATACGCACCGAGGCGGGAAACGCCGCCCAACCGCCGGGCCAGCACTCCGTCAAGCCCGTCGCTGACGCCGGCAAGCAGGAAGACGGCGAGTGCGGCGCGGTCGCGACCCTCCAGGATGGCGCGCACGATGAACGGCGTGGCCGCCAGGCGCAAGAGCGTCAGCGCATTCGGCAGCAGGGTCCGGATTGTCGGGCGTGCACCGGCCAACTTGCCAGCCTACCAGCCGGAAGGCTTCAGCGGGCCGCAGCCGCCGGCTGCAAGGCGTCGAGCTCGCCTGCCGTGGCGACTTTCCAGACGGACGGGTCCGAAACAATGCGGGAAACCAGCGCGAAGTGCATGGCGTGGCCGGCACGCTCGGCGAGGACATGCCCGAGGAGCGGTTTGCCGAGCAGCGCCAGGTCCCCGATCAGATCCAGGGCCTTGTGGCGGCAGCACTCGTCGAAAAAGCGCAGCCCCTCCGGGTTCATCACGGAGTCGCCGTCGAAGCACACCGCGTTGGCGAGGCTGGCGCCGCGGATCAGCCCCATGTCGCGCAACTGGCCGAGTTCCCGAGCGAACCCGAACGTGCGGGCCGGGGCGATCTCGGCGGCGTAGCTTTCCGGCGTCACTTCGAGATCCAACCGCTGGCGCCCGACCAAGGGATGGTCGAAGAAGACGTCGCAGCTCAACAGAAACCGGTCGGAGGGCAGAATCGTGATCCGCTTGCCGGGCGCCTCGACGGAGACCGGCTCGACGATTCGCAGGTAGCGGCGGGGCCGGCGATAGCGGCGGATTCCGGCTGCGCGGATCATTTCGACGAAGGGCCGGCCGCTTCCGTCCAGGATGGGCACCTCGAGGCTGTCGATCCGGACGTAGGCGTTGTCGACGCCCATCGCATAGAAGACGCTGAGCAGGTGCTCGGTGGTGGATACCAGGACGCCCTGCCGCATGAGGCTCGTGGCGTAGCTGACGCGAGCGACGTGTTCCCAACTGGCGGGCACTTCGAAATCATCGAGGTCGCTCCGCACGAAGACGACCCCCGTGCCGGGCGGAGCGGGCAGCAGCTCGAGGCGGACGGGCACGCCGTGGTGCAAGCCGACGCCGGAAGCCGTCACCGGGCGTTCGAGAGTGGTTTCGCAGGGCAATGGTTGCGTCCGGTTCACCACATCGCCGTTAAGCAATCCGGAGTCCGAACTCCAAGTCCTTGAAAAACAGGTGAGTCAGGCGTTGAACCGTGGCTCGGACGCCACAGTCGGCCAGAAGGCTGTGTGGCCGCAACGCCGCAGGACCACGGCGCTATCATTGGGGCATGCAGCGGCCTGCCCTGTTCCTGATCGATACCTTCGGCTTCATTTTCCGTGCATACCATGCCCGCGCCCGCACCGGCGCTCCGCCCATGAGGACCAAAGACGGGCTGGCCACCGAAGCGGCTTATATCTTCACGAACATGCTCCGGAAGCTGCTGGGAACCTATTCGCCCGACTACATCGCGGCCGTGTTCGAGAGCGCCGCCCCCACGTTTCGCGAGCAGCAGTTCGCCGCCTACAAGGCGAACCGGCCGGAACCGCCGCCCGACCTGGCCGAGCAACTGCCCTATGTCCGCAAGATTCTCGAAGCGATGCGAATCCCAATTCTGGAGTTTCCCGGCTACGAGGCCGACGACGTCATCGGCTCGATCGCCCGGCGCGCGGCCGAAGAGTGCGTGCATGTCGTGATCGTCTCGAGCGACAAGGACATGCTCCAGTTGGTGGGCGACAAGATCTCGATGCTCAATCCCGCCAAGGACGATGCCTGGTACGATGCGGCCAAGACGGTAGAGTTTCTGGGCGTCGAGCCCGCCCGCGTGCCGGACCTGCTGGCGCTCAAAGGCGATGCGATCGACAACATTCCGGGAGCGCCCGGCATCGGCGAAAAAGGCGCCGTGAGTCTGATCGCGCAGTTCGGCTCGGTCGAAGCGGCGCTCGAGCGCGCTTCGGAGGTGAGCCGCAAGACCTACCGGGAGAGCCTCCTGGCCTACCGCGACCAGATCCTCATGAGCAAACAACTGGCGACGATCGACACTTCCGTGCCGGTGGCGGTGGATCTGACCGCTTTGGCCGCGCGGGAGCCGGACCGCGCCGCATTGGCCGAGCTGTACCGCCGCCTCGAATTCTTCAGCCTCCTGAAAGAGCTGGCGCCCGCCGAGGAGACGCCGGCTGCGCGGGACTACGCCCGCCTGGAGACGCCGGAAGCCGTCGAGGCCTATCTGGACTCGATCGCGGGAGCCGGGCGCCTCGCCGTGGCCGTCGAATCGCACGCCGGCGGCGAGTTGCGGCAGACCGTAGTGGGGCTGGCCGCGCGTCCGGGCGTGGCGCGAGGCGTGCCCGCGGCGCATCTCGCCCACCTGCGCCCGCTCCTCGAAGATGCTTCGCGCCCCAAAGCGGCGCTCGACCTGAAGAGCGTGCTCGTGTCGCTGTGGCGGCACGGAGTCCAGGCGGCCGGTTTCCGGGACGACCCGACGCTCTATGCTTTTCTGATGGACGCCGATCCGGCGGCCGCGACCCCTGAGGCGCTCGTGGAGCGGCGTCTCGGCCGAAAGCCTGAAGCCGCGGTGGAGGCGTGGGCCGATTACGCGCTCCAGCTCACCGAACTGCTGGCGCCGGAGGTGGAGCGGCGGGGCTTCCGCAAGATCTACGAAGAGATCGACCTGCCGCTGGCGCCGGTGCTGGCGCGGATGGAGCAGGCGGGCATCCGGATTGAGCCGGAAGCCCTCGGCCGACTCTCGGTGCGCCTCGAGGCCGACATTGACCGGCTCGCCGCCGAGATTCATCGCCTGGCGGGCAAGCCCTTCAACATCAATTCGCCCCAGCAACTGGCCGAAGTGCTCTTCGAAACGCTGAAATTGCCTGCTCCGTCGCGGCACGGCAAGGGAAAGGTCTATTCGACGGCCGCCGACGTTCTGGAAGCGCTGGCAGCCGAACACGAGATCGCCCGCCTGGTGCTCGAATACAGGCAACTGGTCAAGCTCAAGGGCACATACGTTGACGCCCTCCCTGCCCTGATCAACCCCGAAACGGGGCGGCTGCACACGACCTTCAACCAGACCGGCGCGACGACCGGGCGGCTGTCGTCCTCCAACCCGAACCTCCAAAACATCCCGATCCGGACCGAATTGGGGCGCGAGATCCGGGCGGCCTTCGTGCCCGAACCGGGCTGGAAGCTGCTGGTGGCCGATTACTCGCAGCTGGAGTTGCGCCTGCTGGCCCACATGTCGCGGGATCCGGTGCTGGTGGAGGCGTTCCGCCGGGGCGAGGATATCCACGCGCGGACGGCGGCGGAGGTCTTCGGAGTGCCGCTGCCGTTCGTCACGCCGGAGCAGCGGCGGGCCGCCAAAGCGGTCAACTTCGGGATCGTCTACGGGCAGACGCCGTTCGGCCTGGCGGCGCAACTGGGGATCCCGCGCGAGGAGGCGGCCCGCTACATCGACAGCTATTTTTCCCGCCATCCGGGCGTGAAGCGCTTCGTCGAGGAATCGATCGAGAAGGTCCGGCGCGAAGGCATCACGCGGACGCTGTTCGGGCGCGAGCGGCCCATTCCGGACATCAACAGCCGCAACCCCAACGCCCGCGCCTTCGCCGAGCGCACGGCGGTGAACACGCCGCTTCAAGGAACGGCGGCGGACCTGATCAAACTGGCCATGATCCGCATCGACGGCGAGATTCGCGAGCGGCGTCTGGCGGCTCGCATGCTCCTCCAGGTGCACGACGAACTGGTTCTGGAGGCGCCGCCCGAGCAAGTCGAGGCGGTGGCGGCGCTGGTCAAGAACCGCATGGAGAGCGTCTGCGCGCTCGAAGTGCCGCTGGTCGTCGACATCGGCATCGGAGACAACTGGCGCGACGCCAAGTAACGGCGAGCTCTGATGGCATAATGGACAGATTACGGGGCCTGTCCGCTTGTTACCGATTCTGTCGTCGCTCCTCCCCAGGGTTCGCCTCCTGCTGGCGGCGGTTTCGCTTGCCGCCGCGGCGCCTGCACTCGCCGAGGAGCAGTCCGGCAACGGCTCGCCGGCCCCGGCGATTGCCCCGGCCCCGTCCTGGCGGGCCTTCGAGCTGGCGCTGGCGCACAGGCCCGTGCGGATCAACTACAGCCGCCGGGGATTGGAGCTGGAGAGCCTGGGCGGAAACTACCAGGCACGGATTCAGGGCCGGATCCAGTTGCGGTTCAGCAATCCCTTCCCGGGGGCTCCCGACGAAGCGGCGGACTACGAACGGCGCGGCAACTCGTTCGGGTTCCGCCGCGCTCGCCTGAAGCTGGAGGGGCACGCCTTCCGGCCGTGGTTTCGCTTCAACGTCGAACAGGATCTGGTCGACTGGCAGACGCTCGGCTGGTTCGTGACCGCCGGCCGTTTCGAGTGGCTCCAGTTCCGCGCCGGGCAGTTCAAGCCGGAGTTCAGCCGCGAACGGGTAACCAGCTCGGCGCGCCAGCAGTTCGCCGAGCGCTCGATACTCAACGACGCGTTTCAGCTCGACCGGCAGATCGGCTTTTCCGTGCTGGGCCACCTGATGCCTGGCGGCCGCGGCGATTCCTGGTACTCAGCCGGCCTGTTCACGGGCAACGGCCGCCACCACGGCTTCGGCGGCGGGAGCCGTCCGATGCTGGTCGGGCGCTACCAGTGGAACTTCCTCGGGCGCGATCCGGGCTTCTCTTCGAGCGACGTCGAGCACCACGAGGCGCCCGCCGCCGCGGTCGCCGTGGCGGGCGTCACCGGGCGCGGCCGCTACACCGCCTTTTCCTCGCACGGCGGAGACCAGCTGGAAGGGTTCGCTCCGGGCGCACCCGGCCGATACGGGCTCCGGCAGGCGACGGCCGACTTTCTGCTGAAATACCGGGGTTGGTCAGTCCAGCACGAGCTCCATTTCAAGAGCATCTACGACCATCTCCGGGAAAAGCGCACGCGCCTGCGGGGCGCTTACGTGCAGGCCGGCTATTTTCCGCACTACGCCGCCCGGTGGATTCCCAAGCCGCTCGAGGCCGGCTGTCGGTGGGCGCTCCTCGATCCGAACACTTCCCTGCCCGGCGACCTGCGGGGCGAGCAGGCCTTCGTGCTCAACTGGTTCTTTGAAGGACACGAGAACAAACTGACTTTCGAAGTCGGACGGCTGAGGCTGGACCGGCCCGGTCTGGAAGGCCTGACGCGGTTCAGCTATCGCTTCCAGTGGGACGTTCACTTTTGAGGAACTGCTTGACGCAGCGCATCGCCTGCCGCGTGCGGTGTTCGTTCTCGATCAGGGCGAAGCGCACATGGCCCTCGCCCATCGGGCCGAATCCGATGCCCGGCGAGACGGCCGTAAGGGCTTTTTCGAGCAGCAGCTTGGAAAACTCCAGCGAGCCGAGCTCGCGGTACGGTTCAGGGATCGGCGCCCATAGGAACATCGTGCCCTTGGGCGGGGCCACGGGCCAGCCGGCGGCGCACAGGCCGGCCACCAGCACGTCGCGGCGGCGCTGGTAGATCTGGCAGATCCGCTTGGTGTCCACCTCGCAATCGCGCAGGCCGATGATGGCCGCTATCTGGATGGGTTGGAAAATCCCGTAGTCGAGGTAACTCTTGATGCGCGCCAGAGCGGCGATCATTTTCGGATTTCCGAGGCAGAAGCCGACGCGCCAGCCGGCCATGTTGTAGCTTTTCGACATCGAGAAGATCTCGACGCCAACCTCTTTGGCGCCTTCGACCTGGAGCAGGCTCGGCGCGCGGTAGCCGTCAAAGCACAGGTCGGCGTAGGCGAAGTCGTGCACCACCATCGATCCGTAGTGGCCGGCCAGGCGGACGATCTGCCGGAAGAAGTCCAGATCCACGCAGTGCGTCGTCGGATTGTGCGGGAACGAGATCAGGATCATCTTCGGCGGAACGAGCGAGGTGCGGTAGAGGTGCTCGAGGTTGTCCAGGAACGTGTAGGGGTCGGGCATCTCGAGCATCGCCGCGTGCCCTTCGGCCATGATGACGCCGTATTGGTGGATCGGATAGGCCGGGTTGGGCGAGACGACCTCGTCGCCCGGGCCGATCACCGCAAACAGCAGGTGCGCCAGCGCGTCCTTGGCGCCGATGGTGACGATCGCCTCCTTGTCGGGATCGAGATCGACCCCGTAGTTGCGCTTGTAGCGCTTGACAATCTCCAGGCGCAGGTTGGGGATCCCGCGCGAGAGCGAGTAGCGGTGGTTGCGGGGATTCTGCGCGGCTTCGATCAGTTTGTCGACGATCGGCGCAGGCGTCGGCCCGTCGGGGTTCCCCATCCCGAAGTCCACCACATCGAGCTGCTGCGCCCTCAGCCGGGCCTTCATCTCGTTAACCTGGGCGAACACATAGGGCGGCAGTTTGCGGATGCGGTAGAACTCGTCGGGAACAAGAGGCATAAGCCTACTATTTTAGGGCGCGCAAGGCCGGCGCATTGCTGAGCGAAGCGATCAACCCGTTCACTGCGCTCGCCGGCGGTGCTAGAATCGGATTCGAGAGAAGGATCCGATTATGCGAACCATTCTCGTGCTGGTTTGTGTCCTGTTGGCGGCTGCCGCCAACAGCTTCGCCCAATCCGCAAGACCCGTTTCCGGCGAGTACGTCGAAGCGCGTTCCGCCGAGGTGTACACCTGCGGGTGCCTGTTCTCCGGGCAGGCGGAGACCTCCGGCAAGGAAGCGATCGTGGCCTGGAAGATCCACGACGGCCAGTTCGCCGGCTCTTCGCTGGCGGGCATGAAGATGGCCGCCGTGATCGTGGGTGAAGCTCACCTGGGCGCTTACAGCCACCGGCCGCGCTCAAGCAGCATCTACCTGGACGAGGGGACGACGCCGGCTCAGCGTGACGCGGCTCTGGCGTTCCTGGAATCCAACTACGGGGAGTTGCTCGGCTCGATCGTCGCCGTCCGCGAGGCGCCGATCTCCTTCCGGAAGGACAACGAGCGGACCTACGTCCGGATCGGCGAGGTGGCCGAAGTCGTGGTCCGCGATGCGCGGTTGCCCGAAGACGCCCATCCGGGTTCGTCGCAGTGGTACCAGCCGCTGGTCCCGCTGAAGCAGACGGCGCTGGCGATGACGCTGTACTACCGCTTCTCCGGCAACGAACACCCGGTGCGCTGGCAGTCCGACGATATGGGGATCACCGGTTTCACCGGCGCGTTCTGAGGGCCTCAGCCCTTGGGCCGCAGGTGATACGTCGGCGTGTAACGCTTGACCTTGATGTTTCGGAATTCGGCCGGGACGCCTTCGGACTGGAGGCAGATGTAGCCTACACGCGGTTCGGCATTCGAGGCCAGACCGACCAGGACGCCGTTCAGCACAGTGGCGACACGGCCTTCTTCCGAATAGACCTCGTAGGTGTTCCACTCCCCGGGGGGCCTGGCGGCGGCGTGGATCATCTCGCCGCCGTCGAGCGTGGCCCCCTGGATCGGGAAGATGCGCCCCATGTGCGACTGGTAGAGCTGGCATTCGACGCCCTTGGGCCAGACGGCGTCCCGCTGGACGTAGATGAGCACGCCGCTGTTGCCGGATTGCGCAAAGCGCACTTCGACATGGAAAACGAAGTTGTCATAGACGCCCTCGGTGCGCACGTAGCCGTTGGGTGTCCCGGTGGTCTTTAAAAGGCCGCCTTCGACGAAGAAGGTAGACTGCTTGCCCGCGTCGGCAGGCAGGTATTTCTGAATCTTGCCCTCATCGGCGCGCAGGACGGTGATCCACCCACTGAAATCTTTGCCGTTGAACAGCGGCGTCCAGCCTTCCTCGTAGGTCCACAGCGGGTCGCGGTAATCGCCGATGCGCTGGCTGAACACGAGACCGCCGAGCACGGTCGCCACGGCGGCGCAACAGATGGCGGTTCGCATTTAGAGCTCCACTCCGAAATCGCGCCATTCGGTCACTTTTTTCTGGTAGATGGCCTCGCGGCCCAGAATGGCGGTCAGGGCGCCGGTGGCGCCGACGACAATGTCGGCCGGGGGTTTCTTGCCGGTCCGAATGCTTTCATAGAAGGCTTTGATGTGCGCGTCGCGGTCCTCGTCCGGGGCTGCCTCGACGAGTACCCGGGAGCGGTTGCCGCGCTTGGGATCGCGGGGATAGAACATCGAAGTGCCCAAATCGACGCCGCCTTCGGTCGTGTAGACGTAAGTGTACTGGCCGCCGCCGGGAAGCTCCCGGGGATGGAAGAAGACCTGCGTGTAAGAGAGCTTGACCCCGTTCCGGTACTCGTAGCTGAGCGTATAGCCGTCCATGGTGTCCCGGCCCGGCGGATCGTTCTTCCACAGCAGGACGCCGCCGAAACCCGCGGCCCGCTCCGGGAGGCTGTTGATCACCCAGTTGCAGACGTCCAGGTTGTGGACCGACATCTCCACCAGGACGTCGCCGGAGCGGGCTTTATTGAAGAACCAGTCTGCCGAGGGTCCGTGATGGTCGAGGTCGGCGCCGGCGTGCCGCTGCGCCTTCACCATGATGACCGTCCCGGCTTCGCCGGCGTGGATCTTGGCGATGGTCTGTTTGAGACGCTCCATCGATCGCATCTGCTGGCCGGCCTGAAAGACCGTCTTTGAACGGCGCGCAACCTCCAGCAGCCGCTTGATGGACTCGGCAGTGATCCCGACCGGTTTCTCGCAGTAGACGTGCTTTCCTGCCTGGAGCGCCGCGATAGACATCTCCACGTGCAGGTCGCAGGGCGTGGCGATGAACACGGCGTCGATATCGGGACGCTCGAGCAGCTTCCGATAGTTGCTGGTGGTGAATGGCGCGTGGGCGGCTGCGGCGGTGGCCGCCTTGTCCAGCCGGTCCGGCTTGATGTCGCACAGGCCGGTGACCTTGAC
>JBBIMZ010000101.1:0-222 GCA_037444135.1 Solibacteraceae bacterium | reverse complement strand
GGGCTGCTCCAGGATCATCTTGAGCAGGTAACCGCCTCGATTGCCGCTGCCGATGACGGCGGTGCGGATCGGGTCGGGGGGCGCTTGGCCGGCCGAAAGCCTGCCGGCCGCGGCGAGCGACCCGAACAGGAAATATCTTCGATTCGATTTTGCTGTCATTTGGCTGCTCTCGTTTCGCGAATTTTCTTCCAATAAACCTCCGGTTTGCCGTCCGGGCCGAGC
>JBBIMZ010000100.1:0-9628 GCA_037444135.1 Solibacteraceae bacterium | reverse complement strand
CGCAACCCCTTCTACATGTGGTCGAACTCGGGCCTGGACATCGGCGGCTCGACCGGCGGCAAGAACGACCAGTTGCTCGACGGCGTGCCGACGGGCGTCGCCGCGCGCGGCTCCTACAACTCGCCGATGGACGCCGTCCAGGAAGTCGTCGTCCAGCAGAACGCCGTCGACGCCGAGTACGGCTTCAGCGCCGGCGGCGTGCTGAACCTGTCGATGAAATCCGGCACCAACGAAGTGCACGGCACGGCCTACTACTTCGGCCGCAACCCGTATTTCAACGCCGTCGTCCAGCCGATCACGCGCACGCCCAGCGTGGTGAAGAACCACGTCTGGGGCGGCACGCTCGGCAACCCGATCAAGAAGAACAAAGTTTTCAACTTCTTCGTCTACGAGCAGTGGCGCCAGACGCAGCCGGCCTCGAACGTCTCCACCGTGCCGACGGATCTCGAGCGCCAGGGCGACTTCTCGCAGACGAGGACCCCCACCGGCGCGCTGCGCATGATCTACGATCCCTTCTCAACCAAGTTCGATCCGGCGACCGGGACGGTCACCCGCACACCTTTTCCGGGCAACCGCATCCCCGCCGCGATGATCAACCCCACGGGGCGCATCGCCGTCAACGACCTGTGGAAGCCGAACAACCCGGGTGACGACCTCAGCGGCATCAACAACTTCAAGACGTCGTATTCCTGGTGGCACCGCTACTGGAACATCTCCGAGCGCGTCGACTACAACGCCACCGACAAGCTGCGGATGTACTTCCGCTGGTCGATGTACCGCACCGACCTGGACAACCCCAACTGGGGCGGCACGCGGGCCGTGCGGTCGGATAACGGCGGCGTCATGGACGCCGACAACGCCGCGTTCGACAGCATCTACATGTTCAGTCCGACAACGACGCTGAATGTGCGCTTCGGCTACACGCGGGCCCAGGACGACTACGACTCGCAGTGGGCCAAGGTGGGCGAAGGCGTCTGGGCGGAGCTGTGGCCGAACGGCTGGTACAAGCCGGTGACCTCGGCGCTGCCCGGCATCTACTACCCGAATTTCAATTTCTCGGGCAACGGCGGCGCCAGCTCGGGCATCGGCGGCTGGTGGCTGGTGCGCGAGTACCAGACCAACCTCCAGGCCAACATGACCCACACGCGGGGCATGCACACGATGAAGTTCGGCCTCCAGTGGCGCAACTCCTGGGAGAAGAACGGCCAGCCCGGACCCGGCGGCTTCACCTTCAGCTCGATCGAGACCGGCAGCAGCTTCTTGGGCTACAACGCGGCCCTGAGCGGCTCGCAGTTCGCCACCGCCTTGCTCGGCGTGGTTACGAGCGGCAACGCCAACATCCGGCCCATGTGGCACCTGATGCTCGACCAATACGCGCTTTACTTCCACGACGACATCAAGCTGACGCGCAACATCACGCTGAATTTGGGACTGCGCTACGAATACGAGACGGCGCCGTCGGAGAAGACACGCATGTTCTCCCGCTATCTCGACCTGAACCAGCCGATCCCGGAGCTGCAAGGCGGCATCACCGTGCCGCCGGAGGTGACGGCCGTCGCGCGCATTCCCTACAAGTTCACCGGCGCCTGGATCTTCACCGACGACAACCATCCGGGCGTCTACAATGCGCCGAAGGCCAACTTCCTGCCGCGCGTCGGTCTGGCCGTCCGGCTCAACGACCGCACCTCGCTCCGCATCGGCTACGCCCGCTATGCGACCCCGATCCGGACGATTTACACAGAGGGTTGGGACGTCCGCAAGGAGGGCTTCTCGCAGACGACGAATGTGCTCGGGCCGCTCCAGGGCGTACCGCGGACGCTCATCAGCGATCCGTTCCCGACCACCAATCCGCTGCTGTTGCCGCCCGGAAAGAGCCGAGGCATTTACACGCAGCTCGGCACCAACGCCACTTGGTGGAACCAGGACCTGAAGACGCCCATGCAGGACCGGATCAACTTCTCGTTGCAGCGGGCGCTTCCGGCCCACTTCGCGTTGGATACGACCTTCTTCATGCATTTCGGGCACAACGTGCATGACGGCAGCATGTGGGGCGGCAACTACAGCCGGCCGATCAACCTCGTCGATCCGAACCTGGTCTACACCTACAAAGGCGCCGTCGACGCGCGTATCCCGAATCCGTTCTACAACCTGCTGCCGGCGGACAAGATGCCGGGCGAGTTGCGGACCCAGCGCGAAATCGCCGTCTCGCAGTTGCTCCGGCCTTATCCCCACTACCTCAACCTGTTCGAGATGTTCCGCCCGGGCATCAAGAACCGTTACTACGCCTTGCAGATTCAGGCGCAGCGGCCCCTGGTGCAGGGAGTCAACCTGATCGTCGGCTACAACTACAACCACGAGATCCACAGCGAGTACTTCAACGACATCGCCCAGTACAAGGACGAGCTGACGATGATCGACCGCCGGCGGCCGCGCCATCACCTGCGGATGGCCGGGACCTGGGAGCTGCCAATCGGCCGGGGCCGGCGCTACCTCTCCAACGTCGGCCGGCTGGCGGACCTGCTCATCGGCGGCTGGGCCACCAGCCACTGGCTGATCCTGCAAGGCGGCAACCTGATCACCTTTCCGGCGGCCGAAGTCACTGGCGATCCGCGCCAGAACGTGCCGGCGGGTTACTGGTTCAATCCGGCGGCGTTCAAAGTCCTGCCGGCCTACACGCCGCGCACCAACCCGTGGTATTACGACGGGCTGCGCGGGCCGCGCTTCTGGCAGCTGGATTCAACCCTGGTGAAGTACTTCCCCATCACCGAGCGCGTGAAGCTCGAGCTCCGCTTCGAGTTCTACAACATGCCCAACCACTTCATCCCGAACGACCCGAGCACGACGGTGGGAAGCGGAGCGATGGGCCGGAGCACCTGGGTCTATCCCGGCAACTACGGCCGCGAGGTGCAGTACACGGCGCGTTTCCACTGGTAATCGCTTTGACCTTGACCGACGAGGGCGGGCTCCGGCCCGCCCTTTTTCATTTGGTATGCTCGAGCCGATGCCGAAGCCTGTACCGGTCAGCCGCCGCGCCGTTGTCGGTGCGCCTTTTGTCATCGCCCGGGGCGTCAGCGGCGTCCCGCCGCTGCGCGCGGCGACATTCCGCTGCGACGTCACGCCGCGCGCCGGTGAACCCCTGATCTGGACGACGCCGCTCACGCAGACGCTGGATCCGCTGTGGGCCAAAGGGATCCTCATCGAGCAGGGCCGCCGGAGACTGATTCTGTGCGCCCTGGACTGGTGCGGCCTCGGCAGCTCGGAGTATCGCCGGCTTCAGACCGCGATGGCCCGGGCGGCCGGCCCGGCGACGACGGTCTTGCTTCAAAGCGTTCATCAGCACGCCGCGCCCTACGTCGACGGAGACGCGTATCAGATGCTGCGTTCGCTCGCCAACCCGCCGCTGTGTTTCAGCGAGGCGGGCATGGCGGAGATCGCCGGAAAGCTTGCGCAGGCCGTCAGGGAAGCCGCTCGCAAGCTCGAGCCGGTCGACCGGATCGGCACCGGACAAGCCCGGGTCGAACGCGTCGCTTCGGCCCGGCGCGTTTGGGACGGCGGCAAGCTGGTCGTGCGCTACAGTACGGGCGGGAAGGATCCGCGGATGGCCGAACTGCCGGAAGGCCCGATCGATCCGTGGTTGAGGACCATCACGTTCTTTTCAGGCGGCCGGCCGGCCGCCCGCCTGCATTTTTACGCCACACACCCGCAGACGTTTTGCTGCGACGGACGGGCTTCGGCGGACTTCGTCGGCGCGGCGCGCGAGACCTTCGAGCGCGAGGAGGGCGTCTTTCAGATCTACTTGACCGGGGCCGCCGGCGACGTGACGGTAGGCAAGTATAACGACGGTTCCGAGCGCGCCCGCCGGGAACTGGCCGAACGGCTCCTCGCCGGCATGCGCGCCGCGGCCGGCGATACGCAGTCCGAACCCGTGCGGCACTGCGACTGGCGGACGGCGGAGCTGCGACTGCCGCCCCGGTCGCCGGTCCCGCCGCTCGACGCCGCAGGTCCGGCAGCACGGTATCGGGCCGCCATCACCGCCGCCTTCGCGCGCCGCCGGGAGCCGCTCGAAGTCACGGCCGTCGACTTTGGGTCAGCCCGCATCCTCCACCTGCCTGGGGAGCCGCTTCTCGAATTCCAGACCTTCGCGCAGAAACTGCTGCCCGACCGCTTCGTCGCCGTCGCCGGCTACGGCGACATCAGCCCGGGTTACATCTGTCCGGACCGGGCCTATCAGGAGGGCGGCTACGAGCCGAGCGCTTCCAACCACGCGCCCGGAGCGGAACAACGGGTGAAGGACGCGATCGCGGAGGTGCTGCGCGGCCCCTCGGGCTGAGCTAGCATGAAGTCGATGCGACCCACGCGCCGCGTTTTTCTCGGATCCTCGCTCGCCGCCTCCGCCTGGGCCGCTGCGCCCAATGACCAGGTTCGCATCGGGCTGATCGGCTGCGGCGGCATCTCGGTGGCTGACACCAACGCCTTTCTCGCGCACCCGGAATGCGAAATCGCCGCCGTCTGCGACGTCGATGACGCCCGTCTGAAGAAGACGCTCGAGCGGCTCGAGGGGCTCGGCCGCAAGCGGCCGGAGGCCGTCAAAGACTTCCGCCGCGTCATCGACCGCAAAGACGTCGACGTGATCCTAGTGTGCACGCCGGATCACTGGCACGCCCTCCCGACTCTGGCGGCGATCCAGGCGGGCAAGGACGTTTACTGCGAGAAGCCGCTGGCGACTTCGATCGGCGAAGGGCGCGCGATGCGGGACGCCGCGCGCGAGCACGGCCGCATTTGCCAGATGGGTACGCAGTGGCGCAGCGGCGAGCACTACCGGGAAGCGGTCGAGATGGTGCAAAGCGGCAAGATCGGCAAGGTGCGCCAGGTGCGCTGCTGGGCTTATCTGGACTGGATTACCGACATCGGCAACCCGCCCGACGAGCCGGCGCCGCCCGGGGTCGACTATGACATGTGGCTGGGGCCGGCGCCCCAGCGGCCGTTCAACCGGAACCGGTTCCACTTCAACTTCCGCTGGTTCTGGGACTACGCCGGAGGGCTGATGACCGACTGGGGGGTCCATCTGATCAACCTCGCGCTTTGGGCCATGGGTCCGGAATGGCCCCGCAGCGTGATCTCCTCCGGCGGAAAGTACGTGCTTCAGGACAATTCGGAGACGCCGGACACGCAGATCACCGTCTACGACTTTCCCTCCTACACGCTCATCTGGGAGCATCAGGTGCAGTGCGGCCTCGGGCCGGACCGTCGCGAGCACGGCGTGATGTTCACGGGCACCGACGCCACCTTGATCCTCGACGCCTCCGGCTGGGAGATCGTCGCGGAACCCAAGAAGCGCGGCATGGTCGAGATGAAGCGCGCGGCGCGCACCGACGAGAAAGTCCGCGCCGCCCATGTGCGCAATTTCCTCGATTGCGTCCGCACGCGCCGGGCCCCGGTCGAAAACTTCGACCTCGGCCATCACGTTTCAGCGGTGGCGCATCTGGGCAACCTCGCCTTGCGGTCGCGCAGCCGCATCGAATGGGACGCCGCCGCCGGGCGTGTCACCAACAGCGAAGCCGCCGACAAGCTGGTGACGCGGGCCTACCGGCCGCCGTGGAGGCTGGGCTAAACGCGCGTCAGGAAGATCGGCAGGCCGATCTTGCCGCTGTATTTGGGCCGGTAGCGCTGCGTGTCGTACATCGTCTCGACGGCGACCGAGCGGGGACCGAGCTTCGGGTCCGGAATGGGCATCATGGTGTAGCAGCCCTTGACGATCGCCGCCATCAGGCCGCTCTTGCCCTCCTGAATCGTGTCCACGGCCATGTTGCCGAACGTCAGGGCGACCATGGAATCGATAAAGTCCGGCACGCCGCTTCGCAGCTCATAAGTAAGATCGCTCACCAGCGTCTCTTCACCGGCGCGCTTCTTGATCTCGTCGGCCAGATCTTCGGCCACGTTCACCTTCTTGCGGTGGCCGAACGCATCCGGCTCGCCGTACTCGCGAACCGTGTAGCCCTCCCAGCGCGCCCCTTCGGAAAGGACGACCAAACAGTAATTGCTGGGATTGTCGCGCTTGTCCTTCAGCAGGATTTCGATAAGCCGGTCTAAGTTGACCGTATATTCCGGGATGCAGCAGCGGATTCCCTGAACGTAGGCCGTATAAAGGGAAGTGTAACCGGCGTCGCGGCCGAAGACGCGAAAGATGCCGATCCTCTCGTGGGAACCCACCGTCGTCCGCTGCCGGGAGATCGCATCGGTCGCGCGGGTGATGGCGGTCGAAAAGCCGATGCAGTACTCGGTGTTCTGGACGTCGTTGTCCATCGTTTTCGGAATGCAGACGACTCTGACGCCTTCTTTGTCCAGGCGCGCCGCATAGCTCAGCGTGTCGTCGCCGCCGATCGCCACCAGATAATCGAGTTTGAGCGCCTCGATATTATTCAAGACGTGCCGGGTGATGTCCCAGACCGTCGTCGTCTCGCCCTTCTTGGTCTGTTCGAGCTGGGGGAAGTCGGCCGGGTTGAGAAAGTCCGGAAGCTTTTTCATCTTGGCGGGATTGGTTCGCGACGTGTGCAGGAAGGTGCCGCCCGTGCGGTCGACGGTGCGCGTCACCTCGCGATTGAGCGGATAGATATAGCGGGCCTTGCTCTGCTCGTCAGCCATGTTCAGGTGGGTGAGACCCTCCCAGCCGCGGCGCAGACCGATGACCTCGTCGCCGAGATCCGTGGCCCGGTAGACGACGGCCTTGATGGCGTGATTCAAACCGGGCACGTCACCGCCGCCCGTCAAGATGCCGATTCGTTTGGAAGCCATAGGAACCTCTCCTTGTTCATGAAGCGGGCGACGCCGGCTGCCGGTCCAGTCCCTCGACGAAAACCGAAACGTCGATGCCGGAGCGCACGCTCTGCGTCACCGTACAGAAATCCTCGAACAGGTCCAGGCACCGGGCCGCCCGGTCCCGGTCCGCCTCGGCGATCCCCGGGTCGATGACGACGTCGATCTTGCCGATTCGCAGCCGCCGCTGTTCGTTGCGGATCGTCTCGACGCGCACCCTGGTGCGGATTCCGCCGACGTCCAGCCGCGCCTTCCTCGCGCAGAACAGCAGGCTGGCGCTGAGGCAACTGCCGACGGCGGCCGCCAGCAGGCGGCTGGGACTCGGCCCGGCGGACTTACCGAGCGGCGGCCCTTCGTCGACCGTGATCGGCGCCAGCGGCGAGTTGTCGAAGCTGACCTTGAATTCGTAGTCGGCCACCTGATCGATCGAAACGGTGAACTGGCTGACGACCTCGCTCATCGCGGACTCCTTCGGACGTCACTTCGCCACATTGTCCACCCACCAGGGCGCGGTCGTGCTTTCCTTGATGACGATCTCGTTGAGGAACCGCGCGGCCTTGGTCAGCCCCTCCTCCGGCGACATGAGGCTGTCTTCGTGCTCGATCGACAGCACGTAGTCGTAGCCGCACATCCGGAGCGTGGAGACAAAGTCGCGCCACCACTCCTCGCCGTGCCCGTAGCCGCAAGTGCGGAAAATCCAGGAGCGGTTCTTCTCGTCGGTGGACAGCTTCATGTCGAGCACGCCCGAGCGCGGCAGGTTCGCCTCGTAGAGCGTGGTATCCTTGGCGTGCACATGGAAGATGCAGTCGGCCAGGATCCGGACCGCCTGGATCGGGTCGATGCCCTGCCAGAACAGGTGACTGGGATCGAAGTTGCAACCTACTTGCGGCCCGGCCACCTCGCGGAGCTTCAGCATCGTCTCCGGGCTGTAGACCACGTAGCCGGGATGCATCTCGATGGCGATCTTGACCCCGTGATCGCGGGCGAACTTGGCATGTTTGGTCCAATAGGGAGCGACTTTTTTCTCCCATTGCCACTTGAGCAGCTCCTGGTAGTGCGGCGGCCAGGGCGAGACGACCCAGTTCGGGTACCTGGCTTTGTCGCTGTCGCCCGGGCAGCCCGAGAAGTCGCAGACGACGGGCACGCCGAGCTTTTCCGCCAGGAGGATCGTCTTGCGCGCCACCTCCTGATTCTTCTTGGCGATGGCCGGGTCCGGATGCAGCGGCTCGCCATGGCAGCTCAGCGCGCTGATGGTGAATCCGTTGTCCTCCAGCTTCTGCTTGAACTCTTTGAGCGCCGTCTTGTTGTCGAGCAAGGAAAGCTTGCAGTGCGTATCCCGGGTGTAGTTTCCCGTGCCCAGCTCGATCGTGTTGATGTTGAGCCGCTTGAGCTTCTCCATGACCTGGTCCAGCGTAAGATCCGCCAGCAGTACCGTGAGCACGCCAACTCGCACAGTCGTGTTTCCTCCTCTTCCGATCTTAGCCGGAATCCGTCGGTCGACGCCCGTTCAGGCCACGAATGCGGCCAGCGTCCGCCCGAGCTCGGCGCCGGTAATCTCTTCTTCGTCGACGATGGCGTCGGCGCCCGCGCCCCGGAGCTCCTCGACGGCGATGTGATGCCGGGCGCGCGCAATCACCGGCACGGCCGGGGCAAGCGTCTTCGCCTGATGGATGATCCGCCGGACCGCGACCGTGTCCGGGACCGTGATGACGACGGCGCGAGCCGCCTTCACGCCGGCGTGATCCAGGATCTCCGGCTGGGTGGCGTCGCCGAGGGCGATGGCGCGGCGGTCGCGACAGGCGGCGACGGTGTTGGGATTGAGCTCCAAAATCAAGCAGGGCATGGACGTCTTCTCCAGGGCGGCCGTCACGGCCTGGCCTGCCGGTCCGTAGCCGACCACAATGACGTGTCCGCCCCGCAGCGCCGCTGCCGGACGCAAAGCTTGAGCGCCGGGCGGCCGGCGCCTCCAGCGGCCGGACGCGCGCGCGGCCGCGGCGATCAGGTACGGCGTCGCCAGCAGCGTCACGAGCGAAGCGGCGAGAAAAACCTGGAAGGCGGTCTCGGACAGGAGGCGCGCCGCACGCGCTGTCTCGACCAGCACGAAGGAGAATTCGCCGACCTGGGCGAGCGCCAAGCCGGCCGCCACCGCGGCCCCGAGCGGCGCCCGGAACAAGAGCACGGCCCCCGCTGCGACCGCCGCCTTGCCCGCCACGATCGCGGCCGCCAGCAGGATCGCCCGCCAGAGGAGTCCGGCCGCCGCTTCAACCAAAAGGCCCAACGAGGCAAAGAACACGGTGACGAAGGCGGCGCGCAGGGGGATGACGTCGGCGCGAATCTGCTCGGCGAAGACGGTCTCGGCCAGCAGCATGCCGGCGATGAAGGCGCCGAGCACGGGTGACTGCCCCAAAGCGTGCGACGCCCAGATGACCATAAGGAAAACCGCGACCGCCAGCAGCACCGGCAGCTCCCGGTTTCGCAGCGAGGCCGCCGCGTGCAGCAGCGGCGGGAGCAGGTATTTTCCCGCGACCACCACCGCTCCCACAAGGACGGCGCCGCGGAGCATCTGCCCGGCGAACCGGCTCAAGGCGGCCCACCCCTGACCTTCGCCGCCGAGCGCCCCGACCACCAACAACAGCGGCACCACGGCCATGTCTTGCAGCAGGGCGATTCCCATGGCGCTTCGCCCATGCCAGCTGTCCAGTTCGGCGCGCGCGGCCAGCACGCGAAGCATCACCGCGGTGCTGCTCACCGAGACCGCGGCGCCCACGGCGAGCGCGGCTTTCCAGGGCAGCCCCGCCCAGCGGCCACCGGCGGC
>JBBIMZ010000099.1:1911-9649 GCA_037444135.1 Solibacteraceae bacterium | reverse complement strand
GCCTGCTTCATCCTGGTGCGGTTCGTGCGCGGCGTGCGCGAGGAACTCCGGGCTCGTTTGGCGTCCGCGGCGGCGCTCTCCGGCGAGGAAACGGGCGTCCGGGCCCGCGAGGAGCAAACGCGCTAGGATACGAAAATGACGCCGTCAGAGCCGGCGGCCTTCGAGCGCCGCCGTATCCGGGTGATCGTGCTGGTCGACCTGCTGGCGCTGGGAGAGCTTTTCCTGGCCATGTACGTGGCGCACGCCAACGCGGAGCACTTCACGCCGGTTTTCCTGGCTGTGTTTTTCGGCCTGCTGCTGCCGACCCTGGCAGTGGCGCGGCGGCTGGGGCGGCCGGGTTCTCCGGAACTGTCCGGGGGCGGCTGACGGCGCTGCCGGGGCGGGATCGAGGTCAAGACGACGATGTTCGGCTGGTTCAAGAAGCGGGGGCTGGACGAAGGGCCTCCGGCGGCGGCGGTGGAAGAACGCCTGCGCGAAAAGTACCTCTGCTTTCGGGAGCTGCTGGCGCTCAACACCGAGTGTCTGGAGGTGATCGTCAACCTCCAGGAGGATCTCCGGTACGTACCGCCGCGCCGAGACGTAGTCGAACGCCGCGTCCAGGCCGTCTTCGAGAAAGCGCAGGCGATCGTGTCGGCGCTGGACCGGCTCACCGGCTATCACCACGAGGAGCTCTATCGCGCTCTCGGCCGCCAGCAACACGAGGTGGAGCGTTACATCGCCGCGCAGCAGGAGCTGGTGACGCCGCGGCTGGCCGCCTGGCGCTACGAGATCGGTCTGAGCGACAGCGGCGAGGGGGGGGGCAAGGCGGCGGCGCTCGGCGAAGTGAAAAACAAAGTGGGCTTGCCGGTGCCGAACGGCTACGTCATCACCACGGAGGCGTACCGGCAATTCTGCGGCCTGCCCCACTGGAGGACGATTCGCGACCTTTTGCACGAGCTCGAACCGAACGATCTGGCCGCCGTGCGGCAGGCTTCCGAGACGTTGCGCGGGCTGGTGCTCGCCACTCCGCTGCCGCGCGCCGTCGAGGTGGCGATTGCCGACCGCGCGCAGGCGCTGGAGGGTTTGGGACACCTGGCTTTGCGTTCGAGCGCCGTCGGCGAGGGTCCCGAGGGCGGCCCGCGGAGCCACGCCGGCCAGTTCCTGACGCTGTTGAACGTTCCCGCGGCGGAGGTGACGCAGGCCTACAAGCGTGTGATCGCAGCGCGTTTTTCCGAGCGGGCCATCGCCTATCGCCTTTCGGCCGGCCTGCTGGAGGTCGATACGCCTCTGGCGGTGCTAGTGCTGCCGACGATCCGGGCGCGGGCGGCGGGCATCCTCTACACGCGCGACCCCGCCAATCCGCGCAGTCAAGACCTTTGGATCAGTGCCGCGCCCGGGCTGGGGCTGGACATGGCGAGTGGGAAGGCGCCGGCGGATCTGTTCATCGTCTCGCGGAGAGGCTGCCGGCTGGTGGACGCCCACATCGTCCGCAAGAGCCACAGGATCGGCCTGAACCCGTTAGGCGGCCTGGAGCGCCGGCCCCTCGACCTGGAAACCGCCGAAGCGCCGAGCCTCGACGAGAAACAGCTCAAAGTGCTGACGGAGTACGGGATTCGCCTGGAGGAGCACTTCCGGTGTCCCCAGGACATCGAATGGGCCATCGACGAGCAGGGAGAGATCTGGATCCTGCAAGCGAGGCCGCTCGGCCTCGTCGAGGCCAACCGGTCGCTGGCGAAGGCCAAGGCTAAGGTCGAGCCGCTGCTCCGGGGAGGCCGCACGATCTATCCGGGGCGTGTTTCGGGCAAGGCGTACCTGGCCGAAGAAGCCGGCGCGATCGACCAGACGCCGATGGGGGCGATTCTGTTTCTGCCGCGCGCCTCGGCGGAAATCGTGCGCGTTTTCCCGCGCGTCTCCGGGCTGGTGGCCCAGTGGGGCAACGTCGCCGGACACGCGGCCGCGTTGTTGCGCGAGTTCAAGATTCCCTCGGTGTTTCTGATGGACGGCGCCTTCGAGAAGATCCGCTCCGGCGAGGTGGTGAGTTTGGACTCGGTGGAGGCGGCGGTATACCCGGGCGCCATCTGGCCGTGGCGGCAGGCGGATTCAGCCGACGTCTTCGAACAGCGGCCCGCGCCGGCCGACCCGATCAGCCGCGAGATTCTCACGCTGACGCTGCTCGATCCGGCCGCCGCCAATTTCCGGCCGGCCGGCTGCCAGTCGGCCCACGACGTGCTCCGCTACTGCCACGAGAAGGCGGTCGAGGCAATGTTCACGGTCAACGACGCGGCGCTCGAGAAAGTCCGCCACCGGGCCAAGACTTTGCGGACGGACGCGCCGCTGCACATCACGGTTCTCGACCTCGGCGGCGGGCTGAGTCAGGAGGACCCGGATTCGCGCGAGGTGCTGCCCGAGCAGGTGGTCTCGGCGCCCTTCCAAGCCTTCTGGCGGGGCGCCTCGCACCCGGAGGTGAGCTGGAAGCGGGAGATTCCGGCGGGGTTCGCCGATCTGGCCTCGATCATGGCCAAGTCGCTGACGCCGGAGGAGTATCCGCGCCCGTTGGGGCTCCAGAGCTACCTGCTGGTGGCCGACGAATATATGAACTTGAACGCGCGCGTGGCCTATCACTTCACTCTGGTCGACGCCAGCCTGACGGATTCGCCGAGTAAGAACTACATCGCCTTTCGTTTCGTGGGCGGCGGGGCGACCCGGTACCGGCGGAACCTGCGCGCCTGCTTCGTCGAAGAGTGCCTGCGGCAGTGCGGCTTTCTGGTGGACCGCCGCGGCGACCTGGTGAACGCCTGGCTGAAGCGCGCGCCGGCCGCGCGCACCTACGAGGCGCTGGACATGCTGGGGCGCTTGACGGCCTGCACCGGCCAACTGGATATGTACATGGCGAACACGGAAGTCATGAAATGGTTCGTGCGGCAATTCCTGGCCGGCAATTACCGGTTTGAGCGCACGGCCGCCCCGGCGCCCGCATCGTGACCCTGCCCCGCCTCGTCGTCGCCGGCCTTTCGGGAGATTCCGGCAAAACGCTCGTCTCGCTCGGCCTGATTTTGCTGGCCCGCGAGCGGGGGATGGCGGCGGCGGCTTTCAAGAAGGGGCCCGATTACATCGATGCGGCCTGGCTCCGCTGGGCTTCCGGCCGCGCGGCGCGTAACCTCGACACTTACATGATGGGCTTCGAGGGTGCTCGCCGCGCGTTCGTCCGCCACGCTCTTGCGGGGGGCCTGAACGTGATTGAGGGCAACCGCGGCCTCTACGACGGCGCAGACGCCGAAGGCACGCACAGCACGGCGGCGCTGGCGAAACTGCTGGAGGCGCCCGTCGTCCTGGTGGTGAGCCCGGCGAAGTTGACGCGCACCGCCGCCGCGCTCGTGCTGGGCTGCCAGCGGCTGGACCCGGGGGTGCGCCTTGCCGGCGTGGTCCTGAACCGCGTGAGCTCGACGCGGCAGGAACGGCTCATCCGGCAGGCGATCCAGGACGTCTGCGGCATTCCGGTGGTGGGCGTGTTGCCGAAGGCGGCGCCGGCGGCGTTGCTCCCGGGCCGGCACCTCGGGCTGGTGACGCCCGAGGAACATCCCGGCATCGGCGATCTGCGCGCGAATCTGCTGGCCCTGGTGAGCGGACGGCTCGACTTGGAGGCGATTCTGGGCCTGGCGGCCGCCGCCCCGCCGGCGGCCTTTGTGGCGGATGAGCCTGCGCCCGCCGCCGGCGGCTGCGGCTTGCGGATCGGCTATTTCTCCGATTCGGCCTTCACCTTTTACTATCCGGAAAATCTCGAAGCGCTTGCACGGGCCGGGGCGACGCTGATTCCGTTCTCGTCGTTGAGCAGCCCGGCTCTGCCGGGCGATCTGGACGCTCTCTATATCGGCGGCGGCTTTCCGGAGACGCACGCGGCCGTCTTGTCGGCCAACCGCGGCTTGCTCGGCGATTTGCGGGCGGCGGCGGCCGGCGGCTTGCCGGTCTTTGCCGAGTGCGGCGGCCTGATGGTGCTCTCGGAGGCGATCACGTACCGCGGCCGGCGCTACGAGATGTCAGGCGTGCTGCCCTTCGAAGTGGAAGTGCTGGCCGAGCCCCAGGGGCACGGCTACGCCGAGCTGCTGGTGGACCGGCCGAACCCGTTCTTCGCGCAGGGCCTGCGGCTGCGGGGCCACGAGTTTCATTATTCGCGGATCGTGCTGCGGGGGCCGGCGCCGGCGACCGCGTGCGCGGGCGATCGGGGCACGGGCAGTTTTGCGGGCCCGGCCGGGGTGATTCAAGGGAACGTCTGGGCGGCCTACACGCACCTGCACGCGCTGGCGACGCCGGAGTGGGCGGGGGCGATGTTGCGGGCGGCCGGGAGGCGCCGGAAGGCTCGGGTGAGCGCGGGCTACAATACAGAATTCGGCCGGGGCGCTTGCGGCAGGGAGGGGGAAGAGAATAATATAGTTTCAGGTTCTAAGGTCTTATTTGGTCCGGCCGCGCGCCGGCGGTCGGACGATGGAAACGACGTGATGCAGATGGGTCAACAGCCCGAACGACAGGAGGATGTTTTCATGAGCAAATTGGTTCCCCCGCACGGCAGCAAGGATCTCAAGCCGCTTCTGCTCGCCGGAGAGGAGCGCCAGGAGGAGCTCCGGAAGGCCGAACGCCTCAAGAAAGTCCCGATGACGAGCCGCGAGACCAGCGACCTGATCATGATGGGCATCGGCGCGTTTACGCCGCTCGACGGCTTCATGGGCCGCGACGACTGGCAGGGCGTCTGCGACGAGTTCAAGATGCCCAGCAAGAACGGCCTGTTCTGGCCGATTCCGATCACATTGTCGGCCGAACAGGATCTGGCCGACTCGATCTCCCTCGGCGAGGAAGTGGCTCTTTGGGATCTGGAGACCGAGTCCATCATGGGCACGATGCGGGTCACCGAGAAGTACACGATCGACAAGGAGCACGAGTGCAAACAGGTGTTCCGCACCACCGACACGCAGCACCCGGGCGTGCAGAAGGTGATGGCGCAGGGGCCGGTGAACCTCGCCGGGCCGGTTAAAGTGCTCTCGGAGTCCTACTATCCGGAGATGTTTCCCACGATCTATCAGCGGCCGGCCGAGGCGCGCAAGATCTTCGAGGAGCGCGGCTGGAGCACGGTGGCCGCTCTCCAGCTTCGCAACCCGATGCACAACTCGCACGCCTATCTGGCCTGGATTGCGATCGAAGTCTGCGACGGCGTCTACATCCACCAGCTCATCGGCAAGCTCAAGCCGGGCGACATTCCGGCCGAGGTTCGCGTCCGGGCGATCGACGCGCTAGTGAACAAGTACTTCCGCAAAGAGCGTGTCGTGCAGGGCGGCTATCCGATGGAGATGCGCTACGCCGGCCCGCGCGAGGCGCTGCTGCACGCCGTCTTCCGGCAGAACTACGGCTGCTCGCACCTGATCGTGGGGCGCGATCACGCCGGCGTGGGCGACTACTACGGGCCGTTCGACGCGCAGAAGATCTTCAACGAGATCCCGCAGGACGCGCTCGTGTTGCGGCCGCTGAACATGGACTGGACGTTCTACTGCTACGAGTGCGGTTCGATGGCGTCGATGAAGACCTGCCCGCACGAGTCCAAGGCGGTGATCGACGAGAACGGCAATTACAAGGGCGGGGCGCGGCTGCTGCTGTCGGGCACGATGCTGCGCAAGCTGATGAGCGAAGGCAAGCCGGTGCCCAAGGAGTTCTCCAGGCCGGAGGTGATCGCGATCCTTAAAGAGTATTACGACAGCCTCGAGGAGAAGGTCGAGGTGAAGCTGCACGGCGTTGCGACCGGGGAAGCGAACCGGCGGTAGCCGGCGGCGCGGCTTGCGGCGTCCTCAGGAGCGGTCGGCCATGGCCTGCCAGGCTTGTCGGGCGGTGATGCGAACGCGGCGGTCGGGGCTGTCAAGCAGCGGCAGCAGGACGGAGGCCGCCTCCGCGGTGCCGAGCCGGGCGAGGCCGATCGCGGCGGCGCACTGCCAGTGCTCCTCCGGCTGGGCGAGCAGGGCGCGGTAGACCGAGAAGGTTTCGGCGGAATTTCCGGCCACCGCCTGGGCGTCGGCGTAACGGAGCATGCTGTCGAGCAGCTCGATGCGGCCCCAAGCGGAGAACCTCCCGGGTTCGGGAAAGCGCCGGCCGGCGGGCAGCGGCCGGCCGATCCGCGCGAAGGCCTTTACGCTTGCCAGCGCGATGTCCGGATCGGGTGAGCTCATCGCCTCCAGGCAGAGCGGGACCGCCTCGGCCGCACGCCGGTGCCCGAGGGCGGCCAGAATCGGCGGCTTGAACGAATCGGGGCTCTTCGGATAGGCCGCCGTCAAGGCCTCGATGGCCGCCGGTCCGGGGATGCGCTCGAGGCAGTAGACGACTTCCT
This sequence comes from Solibacteraceae bacterium, assembly GCA_037444135.1. Taxonomy (GTDB): domain Bacteria; phylum Acidobacteriota; class Terriglobia; order Bryobacterales; family Bryobacteraceae; genus CALKXJ01. The sequence continues at coordinate 3,309 of JBBIMZ010000099.1, read as the reverse complement.
CGGCGAGCTCAGGGTTATGGATCTGGCGCGCGACGGCGGGCACGGCCTCCTCGCCGGCAATGTGCGAGAGGAGGCGGAAGGCGTGGATGCGCACGGCAAGCGCATAGGCCGGTCCGGTGAGCCCGATCAGACCGTCGACGACGGCGGCGCGCCTGGGCGCAGCCGGATCTTTCCCCACGGCGTGAACCATCTCCGCCAGCGCCTCCCGCGCCGCTTTGGCGATGCCGGGTTGAGGCGAGCCGGCCAGCCGGCCCAGTTGCGGGATGACGGAAGCGGGCGCCTCGCCCGCCTGCCGCCAGGCCGCGAAGCGGACATCGGCGCTGGCGCTCTGAAGGTCTGCCAGAAGCTTCTGCTCAGAAATCATCGTCGGTTGCCTCGCTCACAAGTGCCACGGGCCGCGGCCCGGGCGGCTGAGTAAACGGTTGGCCTCCTCGTCGTCGAAAACGCGTTCGTGGACCGGATCCCAGGCGAGCGGGCGGCGCAGCCGAAAGGCCAGGTTGCCGAGGATGCACAGGGTGGCGACGCGGTGGGCGGCTTCGATGTGCATGACCGGTTTTTCGCGCGTTCGGATGCAGTCCTCGAAGTTGACGCTGTGGCCGGGGCTGCGGAAGACCTTGCCGCAGTCGCACTGGGCCGAGAAGTCGCGCGCTTTCTGCTCGGTGCTGGTACGTTCGCCGTCGCCGAGCGTGAGGGTGAGGTTGCTGGTGTCACCCCAATAGACGGCGCCGTAACGGGCGTCGAGCGTCGTCGAAGGTGTGCCGGGCTGGGCCCAGACGAGCGTCCAGTCCGGGTCCTTGAACTCGTAAGTGACCTCCATGGTCACGGCGGCGTCATACATGCCGTCGTGCGGCGGCTCGCCGGTGGCGCGGACGCTGACCGGCCCGGTGTGGTCGGCATCCATGATCCAGTTGGCGAGGCTCATGACGTGGGCGCCGCGGTCGCGGATCTGGCCGCCGCCGAAATCGAGGAGCCAGCGGAAGGCGCCGTGGGTGCGACGTTTGTTATACGGCATCGCGCGCGCCGGGCCCAGCCACATCTCGTAATCCAGTTCCGGGGGCGGCTCGGAGTCGGGCGTCCAGTCGCCCTCGGGGCTGGCGTAATGCCAGCAAGTGACCTTGCGAACGCGGCCGATGCGGCCGGCGCGGATGTAGTTGGCGGCTTCCCAGGCGGCGGGTTGGGAGCGGCCTTGGGAGCCGACCTGCACGACGCGGCCGTAGCGTTCGGCGGCGCGCACCATCGCCCGGCCCTCTTCGATGGTGTTGCAGGCCGGCTTTTCCACGTACACGTCCTTGCCGGCCTGGCAGGCGAGGATGGTCTGGAGGGCGTGCCAGTGATCCGGTGTGGCGATGTAGACGGCGTCGACGTCCTTGTCCTCAAGAAGCCGGCGGAAGTCCTTGT
>JBBIMZ010000099.1:0-1901 GCA_037444135.1 Solibacteraceae bacterium | reverse complement strand
CCCGCCGACGAGCGTGGCGGCTTGGTCCAGCCGCGCGGCGTCTACGTCGCAGAGGGCGATCGAGCGGGCCGGCGCGAGCGACCGCGAGCCGTCGCCGCCGAGATTGGCCGGCGCCGGAACTTGCCGCTTCAGGTCCGCCTCCGGGCGCAGAAACCTCCGGCCGCGGCCTCCGATGCCGATGTGCCCGAGGTTCAGGATGTCGCTCGGCGCCGGTTCGCCCTGGAGACCGAGCGCGCGGGCGGGCACGATGTCGAAGAGGAAGACGCCGCCGGCGGCACGCCGGAAAAAACTTCGCCGGGTCGGTTGGCTTTCGTGGCTCATGGTGTCGGTCTCGGCCCAGCTTATCGGGGATGGCCGGCATTTTCAACCGGCTCGAACGGCCGGGTTGCTATGATGGGAGCTTTCCGGCTGACAGGAGGAGTTGCCGGCAGATGAGTGAAGTTCGATCGTCCAGGGCCGCCGGTGTAGACGAGTGGCTGGATCTGAAGATTCCCCGCACGGACCTGTTCGGGATGGTGCGGAATTTCGGGCCCGGCCTGATTCTGATGATGACGGGGATCGGCACCAGCCACGTCATCACCGCGCCGACCGCCGGGGGCCGTTTCGCCTACGCGTTGCTGTGGTGCATTCCGGTGGCGTATGTGGTCAAGTACTACGGCTTTGAGATGGCGTTCCGCTTTACGCACGCCACGGGCAAGAGCCTGCTCGAAGCCTATGCCACGGCCTGGAAGAAATGGCCGCTCTGGTACATGCTCGCGGTGACGTTCGTTCAATGCGCCATCGGGCAGGCGGGGCGGCTGATCGCCTCGGCGGCCGTTCCGTATTATCTGGTTTACGACTTCTTCGGCGTGGAAATTCCGATCAGCCTCTACGCCCTGGCGCTGGCCGCCGTGGCGGTGGGAATCATCTGGCGGGGGAGTTATCAGACGCTGGAAAGAGGAGCCAAGATCTTCGCCGGAGTTCTGGTGGCTTCCTGCCTGGTCATCTATGCGCTGAAACCGGCGCCGGTATCGGCGCTGCGCCACTTTTTCATCTTCAGCGCTCCCGAAGGGTCGTGGTTGATCATCGCCGGCTTCCTCGGGCTGCTGCCCACAGGCATCGACGTGTCGCTCCAGGCCTCCGAATGGGGCAAGGCCAAGAAGACGGGGATGGCGCGCGTGAGGGGGCGCCTCGAAGAGACGGGGCTGACCCCGCGGTTCGATCCGTTCTCCCCGCGGCGGCGGGATCTGACGGTTCCGATCTCTCAGTTGCCAGAGCACGTGCGGCAGTACTGCGGCCGCTGGTTTCGCACCGGACTGTGGGATTTCCGCGCCGGCCATCTGGTCTCGATGGTCACGGTCTGTCTGTTTCTCCTGCTCTCGGCGGTGTGGCTGTACCCGAGCGACCTGGAAGGGCCGGCCGTCATGGGCAAAATCGCCGAGATCTTCATCCGGAGCATCGGTCCTTGGTCGGCGATCGTATTTTTCGCGGGCGCGTTCGCGGCGTTGTATTCGACGGCGTTCAATTACTTCGACGGTTGGCCGCGCGTGATCGCGGCCTGCTGCCGCAACCTGTTCCGGCGCACGGCGGCGTTGCAGGGGGTGGGCAAAGAGGGCCTGACCGAAGAGCACCGCACCCGGTGGTACTCGGAGTACAACATTTACCGGATCACGATGCTCTATTCGCTGGTGGCGGCCGTGGCGATCATCGCCGGCATGCCGCGCCCCGTGTTTCTCGTGCTGGTGGCTTCGGCGCTGGCGTTCTTCATCGCACCGGTGATCTATTTCCTGAACCTCTACTACTGCCTTAAGGTCATTCGCCGCGAAGACCGGGGCTTTTATCCTTCCTCGACGGCCATCTGGATCAGCGGCGGTAGTCTCGTGATCTTCACGGGCCTGACCGTGATCGCGATGCTCGAGATG
>JBBIMZ010000098.1:0-9700 GCA_037444135.1 Solibacteraceae bacterium | reverse complement strand
ATCGTGAACCAGGTAGGCAAGCCTTGAATGTTGGATGGAAACAGGTTCTTGCCCGAAACCGGCACGCCCATCTGGAAGATCGAGCGCATCAGGACGAGGTTGGCCGTCTGGCTGCCGGAGCCGTTGACCGTCGCTACCTGGATGCTGAAGTCGTTGACGACGGGTTCGCGCGCGAGTTCCACGCGCTGAAGGCTTGGGCTTGCTTCGGTAGTGGACATGAGGAATTTGGTTTGGGGCCAGCGGATAGCATCCCCACTTCCCGATTATATGCAAGGGCGCGAGCGGCTTCCAAACGGCTCGCGGACCTCACTCGAGCGGGAGCAGGACGCGGTTGCTCTCGCGGCCGGCGATGCGCACCCGGAGCTCGACGGCGGCGGCGCGCGGCAACTCGTCGGTGATAGGCAGCCGGATCAGGTCCGTACCGGAAAATCCGGGTGCTCCGCCCGCGAATTCGTGGCGCACCAGCCGGTCTCCGGCGAAGACCTCGACCAGGTCAGCCAGCCGGTACGGGGGCGCCGGCGGTAGCGGGAAGCCGTAGGGCGGCAGGCGGTCGTAGGGCCCCAGGCCGGTGGCGAAGATCGCGACCAGTTCTCCGCGGCGCGCCGGGCTTCCGGGCAGCAGCGGCGCCCCGTCTTCGTGCGCCGCCAGGGCGTAGGCGCGGCCATCGATGAGGCGGCTGAACAACCCCGGGGCGTTACGGCTCACGGTGAACTCTCCGGTCACGTCGGGTCCGCCCGTGCGGCTGACGGTGAGCGTGTGGTTGCCTTCCGGCAGGTCGCAGGGCAGCAGGGCGTTGATCTGGCCTGGTGCGGCGTAGAAGAGCGCCAGGAGCCGGTCGGCGATGCGCACGGTGGCGCCTCCGAGCGTCTGGGCCAGAGGGTTCTGCGGGCCGATCTCGACGTAGTCGGCCAGGCTGGCGCCGTAGATCGAGATGATCGAGCACGGGGCCACGGCGGTCTCGGGCGTCTCGCCGGCGGCGTTGCGGATGCCGGCCGGGGCGATATAGGGAACTTCGTCGAGCAGGGCGATGGCCTGGCGCGGCAGGCTCATCGGAAGGTGCCCTCGAGCTCGCCGCCCCAGCGGCGGAAGCGGTATCCCTGGCGCGCTCTGGCGGTGACGGTGACGTAGGCGCCTTTGGGATAGAAGCCGTCCGGAGAGGGCGGGTCGAGTTCGAAGGCGGCGCCTCCGGGCGGCTGCGCGGCCGTCTCGAGCAGGTACTCGGTCCGGTAGCGAGCGGTCAGATCGACGCGCTCATCGCCGCTGAGCCGGACCGAGCGCACGCGCGCGCCGCCGTCGGACCAGCTATCGAACTCGAGCCGGTGCGCGTGTGAAATCAGGCGCCGCGCCGGGGCGCTGAGGCGCACCTCGGCGCCCGGCGGCCGGTCGACGGCGCAGGGGGTTTCGCAAGGGGCGCCGTCGACTTCGACGGCGGCGCCGGCCGGATCGCTGTGCACGACGAGTTGGCTAAGGCGCTGATAGTGGACCGTCAGGCGGAGGCCGGCCGAGACGGCTTCGGGCGGGACGGTGATGCGCTGGGCGGCTTCGCCTCCGTTGGACCAGCCGCGGAATGCGTAGCGCCTCCCGTCGGCTCCGGTTTGCAGGTCCGGCGCGGCGATGTCAAAGGTCTCGCCCGCCCGGGCGACGAAATTGTAGGAAGGCCAGTTGTCGCGGCCGTTGATGGAGAGTTTGAGGCCCGGCGGGTCGGTGAGGAAGCTGACGCGGGCGCCGGGAGCGAACCGGGCCACGATCAGGTCCGGCTCGAGCGATTTGACCTCGTAGGCCGAGTGGTTTCCCATGCCGTTGCTGAAGGTCTCGAAGATCCAGAGCCTGCCGGTGCGGTCCGTCTGGGGGGTGGCCGCGCCGATCGTGTGGCGGCTCCACAGGGCCCAGTCCACCTCGCCGACGCACATCGGGGGCAGGCCGGCCGGCGCGGCCACGGGCAGCGGCTGGAGCTGGCGGCAGGGTTGCTCGGCCGGCGTGGGGGTCGGGGTGCGGTCGATGAGGACGGTGAGCCCCGGCGGTTCGGTGCGGAAGCTGACGCGCTTGGCGGGTTGGAAGCGCGGCGTGATGTCGAGGGGGCCTTTGACGACGAGCTCGCGGAGAAACGCGTCCGTGCCGCCCGTCGAGATCGTCCAGCCCGTAAAGGCGAAGCCCGGGTAGGGGAAGGCGTTGAGCACGTGCGTGCCCTCGGCCAGCCACAGGTGTGTGCTCCGGCAGAGGCAGGCGCCGTCGACGCAGACCACGCCCGGCCGCAGGTCGGCCGGCGCGAGCGGTCCGGGCGGCGGGCAGCTTGCCGGCGCGTCTCCGCCGGCATCGTAGAGCTGGATGAAGACGTCGTACTCGGCGGTGACGGCGAGCGTGTAGGAGCTCACGCGCGGATGGGCGACGACGACCTGCACCGGCTGGGCGCCGTTTTGCAGCAGTCCGCCGGAGTCGCTCCAGCCGCCGAAGGAGAAGCGCGTGCGGCCGTCGGGTGTGTACTGGTAGGCGCCCTCGGTGAGCACGAACTCCAGCACGTGCGTGCCCCCCTCGGTCCAGAGGAAGGTGGCGGCGCCGGTATAGACGCGCCCGTCGACGGCAAACCGGACCTGCGGGTGATCGGCGCGTACCGTGAACTGGCTCACGGCGCCCTGCCCGGCCAGTTCGGCGGCGGCCAGTAGCAGCAGCGCCGCTCCGGCCGGCCATTTCGCCCGCCGGATCGCCCGGCCTGTCATTCCGGTCGGCTCCCCCTTGACACGGCGCATCTCGGCCACCACAATAATCGGCTGCGGCTGATCCGCCCTTTAGCAAGGAGGTTTCATGAAGCGCAGAAAGTTTCTCGCCGCGGCCGCCGGGGCTCCCCTGGCCGCTGCCGGCCAGGTGAATCCCGTCGCCGGGGAAAAGAGCGGCCTGAAGATCACGGGCGTCCGGCTGGTCAAGACGCGCCCCCGCCGGCCGGTCCCCGAATATCAGCCGGCGCCCGGCTCCTGGTCGACCACAGGGGTCGAAGTGGCCAATCCGATGTCGATCTACCCGGAGTACAAAGCGACGCGGTCGCTGTTCATGCCCGATCCGGGGCAGCTGTCGGCGTTCTGGGTGGAGATCTCGACCAACAAAGGCATCACGGGCCTCGGCACGGGCGGCATCGGCGGCGGCCACATCGTCGAGCGGCACCTGACCAAGCTGCTGCTCAACGAAGATCCCTTCAACGTAGAGCGGATCTGGGACATCTGCTGGCGCTCGACGATGTATTACGGGCGCAAAGGGGCCGTCATTCACGCCATCAGCGGCGTCGATCTGGCGGTCTGGGACATCATCGGCAAAGCGGCGGGTGTGCCGGTTTACAAGCTCCTCGGCGGGGAGACCAAGGCGCGCATTCCGGCCTACTGCACGGGCAACGACATCGAACAGCATGTCGAGTTCGGCTACAAACGCCTGAAGCTGGCGATGCCGCACGGGCCCGCCGACGGCCGCGAAGGACAAAAAAAGAACGTCGAGCTGGTCAAGCGGACGCGTGAGCTGCTCGGCCCGGACGGCGACATCATGCTGGATTGCTGGATGGCGTGGACCGAACGCTACACGCTCGAGATGGCCGAGCTGCTCGAACCCTACCGGGTCTACTGGATGGAGGAGGTGCTTCCGCCGCACGATTACGAGGGCTTCGGCCGCCTGCGCAAGCAGATCACTTCGACGCGGATCGTCACCGGCGAGCACGAGTACACGCGTTACGGCTTCCGGCGACTGCTGGAGCACGAAGCCGCCGAGATCTGGCAGCCGGACATCCACTGGTGCGGGGGCCTGACCGAGCTGCGCCGCATCGCCGCGCTCGCGGCCGCCTACGACATTCCGGTGATTCCTCACGGGGGCGGCAGCCGCGACTGCGTTCATTTCATCATGGCGACGCCGAACGCCCCCTGGGCCGAACTGTTCATGCCGCCGCCGGGCGGTCCGCCGGAGGTCTACCGGCGTTACGAAGAGGACAACCGGATCACGCGCGGTCCCGAGGGGATCTACGTGCGGCCATCGGAGGAGCCGGGCTTCGGCTGGGATCTGGAGGTGAGCTGAAAAATCAGAGCCGCCTCGGTCCGGGTGAGGGGCCGCAAGCAACCGGCGCCGAGGCGGCACGCCCTGACTGGGCAGGGATTGGGCGTCGGCCCGCCTGGTGGGCCAGCACACAAGGCGCGTTTCGGTCTCGTCCGGATGGGGCCCGCGTCCTGGATTTCATTCCGCCATCACGGACGGCCAGGCGGTCGCCGCTACCGGTAATCCCGGGCAGGGTGACTCGATCGATGGCGCTCTGTCCTGCAGGCCTTAAAAAAGGCCCCTCTGATGCAATCGGGTAGCCGAAGGAAGGGGCGGCTGTCATCACTTCTCAAACACCGTATCCCGCAAGCACGGAGATTCATCGTCCCGCGCGCTTCTTCCGCCCACCGTCTGCATCAGAGGGCAGGTTTCAGAGTCGTCCATCAATTCGTCCTGGGACGAGCACGCGGCGTGCCAGCCTGGCGCCGGGGGTGGCGGATTGAAAACAAAGCAGAAAGTTTGCGGGGGCGGCGCCGCAGGCGGGTTGGGAGCGCAGCGGCTGTGTCAGTGTGACACAATCGAAGCGGATGCTTCGCCGCCTGTTTGCGCCGTCCGTGCTGCTGGCGCCGCTCACCCTGTTTGCCCAGACGCCGCCCGTCGAGTTCGCCGTAGAGGGGCCGCACCCGCGCCTGCTCGCTCCGCCGCGCCGGCTGCGTCTGCTCCAGCGAGAACGCGAGCGCCGCTCGCCGCGCTGGCTGCAACTCGAGGCTGCCGTCACCGGCGGCGGTTCCCTGCCCGAGCCGGGTTTCGCCCATGCGCTCTACTATCTGGCGGGGGGCGACGCCGCGCACGCCCGCCAGGCCATCGCGTGGGCGCTCGACAAAGGGGACGACTTGCGGCAGCTTGCCCTGGTCTACGATTGGTGCTTCGACCGGCTGGAGACGGGCGAAGCGGCCCGGCTCGCCGCCGTGCTCCGCCGTGGCCTGGATGGCGCGGCGCGCCCGACGGATCTGCCTTCGGTCCGCTCGCGCCTGCTGGCCGCCGTCGCCCTGGGCGAGGCGGCGCCGGAAGTGGCGGCCGGCGAGCTCAAGTTCGTCGTCCAGGAGTGGTGGCAGAGGCGGATCCTTCCCGCACTGCGGCGGGGCGAGACGGCGATCGGCCGCGACGAGACCTACCCGCTGATGGAGATCCTGCACGTGGTTCGGGACCACTTCAAGATCGACCTGCGCCAGAGCTACAAAGCCTACTTCGCCGCCTTGCCGATTTATCACCTGCTGACCTACTATCCGGCCGTGTACCCGGCGGCGGGCAACGATTTCCACATCCCGGTCTATGACGGCGCAGGCGAGCCGGATCTGCGCCTGGCCGCGCTGTCGCGGGCCGCCGAGCTGAGCCTGGTCGCCTTCGATCCCAACGCCCTCGAAACGCAGTTTCTGCAAGGCTGGTGCATGCAGGACCGCTTTCAGATGCGCGGGCCGTTCGGGGCGCCTTACGAGTTCCTGTGGGCCAACCCTTATCATCCCGGGCTCAGTTATTACAACGCGCCGCTGGTGCTGTATCAGCCCGAGCGCGGCCTGCTGGCGGCCCGCTCCAGTTGGGAGGAGACCACCGCCTGGTTTTTCCATTCCGGCGGCCTGATGCAGACCTTTCGCGACGGCGAGATCCGGCGCCTGACGTTAGAGGACCTGAACGAGCCGCTCGAGCTCGGGCGCGCCGTCGTCCGCGCGCTGCCCGCGAGCCGAAGCTTCGAAATCGATTCCAGGGACGGCGTCACCTGCTACGTGCTCGGCCTAGAGCCGAACGCGCGCTACGACGTCGAGGTGGACGATGAAGAGATCTTCGAGAAAACGACGGACCGCGGAGGGATTCTGGCGCTGGAATTCCCGGCCGGCCGGAAGGCGGGGGTGCGGATTCGGAAAGCGGCCGGCCCGGCATCGGGATGATTACGATTTGCGCCGGGCGGCCTTCCTGGCGGCCCGCTCGTTGGGGTCGCCGTGGATGGCCCGCGCCCGGGCGTACTTCTTCTGAAAGCGGTCCACCCGGCCCTCGCTGTCGACGAGCTTCTGGCGGCCGGTGAAGAAGGGATGGCAGTTGGAGCAGATCTCGACACGCAGCTCGCCGCGGTAGGTCGAGCGCGTCTTGAAGGTGTTGCCGCAAGCGCACACCACTGTCACTTCGTCGTATGCCGGATGAATCCCTGCTTTCATTCGGGTGGGTGATCCTTTCTTTCAAGACCGGAAACGCCAGTATAGCACGCCGGCGGCCTTGAAAATGCGAAGGCCCCCTTCCCCGCCGGCCCCGTCAACGCCGGCCAGCGGAAGGGGGCCCAGGTAGCCTGGTGCGGATGGACGCTCGGGCGGTCCATCGGACCTTCATCCGCGAGGGGCCGTTCCGCGTGAACTTCGGCCTCGCCACTGAAACGAGGCCACAGCTTAAAGAGCGACGAAACTAGCCGTCGGCCACCTCGCGCCGGGTCTTTACGCTGCTACTACCAGATTTCATATTCGACTGGACCACCTCCTTTCTCAGTGATGCTCCCATGCTAAGCGCAATCGGTGGCTCGTGTCAACTGCCGGATGCGCGTCGCTAGCGAACGTGCCGGGAATTCAGCGGCTTGCCTCAGGGGGCGGGACAAAAGAAAAGCCCCGCTCGGCGGCGGGGCGGCGCTTTTTAGCTTGAAGAGGCAACTTCCACTAAAGCGAACCGGACCTCAAGCAACCCCGTGCTAACACGAGCAATCGGTGTTCCAGACGCTAAGCTGTTGAAAAAACAGTGAATATGTTGGCCGCGGTCTTCCGAATCCCATAGGGCTAGGGCTGATGCCGTACAACTTTATGAAGCCGAGCCGTAAACCTGCCCGGGCGCCCTGACGTAAAATACGAAAGTGCATCCCCCCGGGTCCGAGCGGCGACCGCCCGGCAACGCGCTGCCGATGCGTTCGGCGCGCAAGGCGCTGGCCGGTTTCTTCCTGGCGGGCTTGTTGATGTCCTTTCTGGGGCCCGTATTGCCGGCCTGGGGCTATCACTTGAAATCGGATTACTCGTCCGCCGGCCTGTATTTCCTCGGCATGGCTGTCGGGATCCTCGCCGCGGCCTCTCTGGCGCATCGGCTGGTTCCGCGCAAAGGCGTCGCCTTTACGCTGACGCTGGCCTCGGCGACGGCCTCGGGCGCGCTGCTTTATCTGGCGCTGGTTTCGCCGCCGGCGGCGGCGTGGTGGAGACTGGTGGGCGTCGCTGCGGTCGGCGGCAGCTCGGGCCTCCTGGCCAGCGCGCTATTTCACGGGATTTCTTCGATTTACCGACACGATCCGGCCGCGACGGTGAACCTGGCCGGCCTGCTGTTCGGCTCGGGGAGCTTCGTGATGGCGCTGCTGGTGTCGGGGACGTTCTACGTCTACACGGTTCCGAGCATTCTGGTGCTGGTGGCGGTGATTCCGGGGTTCTTTGCGATCTCCTACGCCCGGTCGCCCTTCCCGCCCGAGCCGCCGCGCCACCAGCCGACCTGGCGCGAGGCTTGGGAGGACTTCCGGAGCCCGGCTGCGATCTTGTTCGCCCTGCTGCTGTTTTTTCAGTTCGGCAACGAGTGGTCGATCGCCGGCTGGCTGGCGATCTTCCTGATTCAGCGGATCGGCATCAGCCCGGCTTCCGGATTGTTCCTGCTGGCACTCTACTGGCTGGCGCTCATCGTCGGGCGGGTGGTGGCGCAGTTTCTGCTTTCCCGAATGCGCCACGGGCGGCTGCTTTCGCTGAGCGCGCTGGCGGCCTTGTTCGGCTGCACGATTCTGAGCTTCACGACGAACGTTTTCGGCGCGGTGGCCGGCATCCTGTTCGTGGGAGGCGGATTCGCGTTCGTCTACCCGCTCGTGGTCGAGCGGATCGGTCACCGGTTCCCCTATTTTCATCCGGGCCTGTTCAAAGGCATCTTTTCGTTCGCCATCGCCGGGGGATTGCTGGCCCCCTGGACGGTGGGCTACTTTGCCGAGATGTGGGGGATCGGCATCCTGATGGTGCAGCCGTTGCTGGGGACGCTGATGGTCATCGGGCTGATCCTGCTGATCCGGTTCGAGGCGATGCTGACCGGGGCGGAAGCCGCTACTTGAGCCGCAGCCTGACCGGGCCGCCTGTGGAGAAGTACTCCAGTTCGACGGATTTGAGCGACTTGGTCTTCTTCTCGTAAGGGAAGTAGAGGTACCCGCTGACCGGCAGCAGCACATCTCCCTCGGGAAGGGCGGCGGCCGCGAGCGCCTCGCCGAGCGTCTCTTCCGGCGGCGGCTCGCCGGGCCGCTCGGGCCCTGGAACGCGGGGCCAGGGCAGTTGGGGGCGGTCGCCGGGGAAGCGGGGTTCGGCGCCCGGCCCGCCGATCACCACCGGCCCGGCCTGGGCCGTGACGCCCCGATCGACCCAGCGCCACTTCATGGAATAGGCCACCAGGCCGGCCGGAACCGGCGCGATCACCTGCTTGCCGTTGACCCGCAACGAAAACTGTGAGGCCGTGAGGGCGAGGCGCGCGCCCTTGGCTCCGAACAGCCCGACCTCGACGGCGAGATGTTTCTCAAGAAAATAACTCCGGCCGGCGCGCGAAAATCCGCGGTAGTGAAAATTGGCCGCCACGGTGAGCGGTCCGGCTTCTCCGCGGGCCTGGTAGGCTGCCTCGGGCGCGCTTTCTTGGGCGCCGGCAGCCAAGGCGGCGGCCAGAATCAGCGCCTTCACAGCCGCAGTATAATCCGATCGTTCATGCGTTTGCTGGCGCTCGTCGCGCTGCTCTCCTGCCTGCTCGACGCCGAATCGCTCGCCTTGCGCGTTCAGGCCCTCGAACGCCGGCACCCGGCGATCGCCCGAGCGTTGTGGGGCGCCAAGGCCGTCGATGTTGAAACCGGGCAAACCCTGCTCGAACACAACGCCGAGAAACTCTTCGTTCCGGCTTCGAACACGAAGCTGTTTTCGACCGCGCTGGCGCTGAGCCGGCTGGGGCCGGATCACCGCTTCGTGACGATCGTGGCCGCCGACCGGGCTCCGGATGCCGGCGGCGTGGTCGCCGGGGATCTGCGCCTGATCGGCGGCGGCGATCCGACGATTTCGGGGCGAGCCATACCCTATCGAAAAGGCGCCGCGCGCGGCGAGGGGCCGGCGGCCCTGGAAGAGCTCGCCAACCTGCTGGCCGCCGCTCCCCTGCGGAGGGTGGACGACTCGGCGTATGTGTTCGAGCCGTACCCGCCCGGCTGGTCGGTGGACGACACGGTCTGGGATTACGGCGCTCCGGTCAGCGCGCTCGCGCTCGATGGCAACGCCTTTCTGGTGCGCCTGCGCGGCGCCGACCGGGCGGGCCTGCCGGCCCTGCTGACGCTGACGCCGCCGTTGGACTTCTACACGGTGGACAACGCCGTGGTGACGGGCGCCGGTCAGGAATCCGACGTATTCGCCGACTGGCCGCCGGGGGCGCGCCGCATCCGGCTCTGGGGCACGGTCGGGCGCAACCGCCGGCGCGAACTCGCGCTGGCGATTCGGGATCCGGCCGAGTATGCCGCGACGGCTTTCGCCGCTGTGCTGCGCCGCCGCGGCGTCGAGATCGAGGGCCGCGTGAGAGCGCAGCACCGGTGGATGCATGAGGTCGGGAACCTGAAGCAGGGACCGGCTCCGGCGGCGGTCGAGGGCGTCGAGCTGGCGCGCCGCACCTCGCCTCCGCTGTTTGAAATCCTGAA
>JBBIMZ010000097.1:7099-9706 GCA_037444135.1 Solibacteraceae bacterium | reverse complement strand
AGACTTGGCCGTCTGGTTCTCGGGCCGGGCCGCGCCGGCGGAGTCTCCGGAGCCGGTGGCCTGGACGGCGCACGCCGGCGATGATTGAACCGGGGCGGGGTCAGAGAATAAAGCGGATGATGCGGTTCTTGATGCGTTCCAGCTCGTCCTGATATCGCCGGCGTTCCTCGACGGCGGCTTTCAGCTCGACAGCGCCTTCCCCGCAGGCTTCGAGCAGGTTGGTGAAGAGCACGTCGCTTTCGCGGCGGAGCAGCTCCAGTTCGAGTTGGGCCGAGCGGTAGCGGCCGGCCGCCAGAAGGAGCGCCGTTTTTTCTTCAACGGGCGCCTCAAGCGAGAGGCAGGCGAATGCGCCGGCCTGGAGCGCCGCCCGGCGCCACTGGCCGAGCGCGGCCGGTCCGAACACGACCACGGGAGGAGGCGGTTGGAAACCTGTCGCGCGGCAGGTCTCCGGGTCGAGCGGCTCGCAGCCGGCCACAACGATAATCAGATCCGGCGCCGAAAGGCTTTCGCCCGGGGAGCAGGGATCGTAACCGAGCTCGGCCAGAACAGCGGTGATGCCGGCCAGCGAGCGTTCCTCGGCAGCTCGAAGAAGCGCTCTCGGGCGCGCGTCCTGCTCCGCCGCAGTCACCGTACAATGAATTGTACCGAGACGAGGGTGCTTCCGTGGGTGCTGCCGCGTCCTCGGGCGGCAGGAGAGCCGCACTCGGGACGGATGCGCAATACACCGCTGCCGCGAGGATCCGGCGGAGCCGTGCCGTCAGGCCGTCGCCGCTATACCGGTCGCCGTGGCCGAAGCCGAGCGGGCCACCGGGCGGCGCCGCGCCCGTTCCAGCTCTTCCTTCCAATGAAGCCAAGCCAAGCTGATGATCCGGGTGACCTCGGCTCTGTCGAGGGGTTTCGACAGCACGTCATAGGCGCCGAGGTTCAACACCTCCGCCCAGAGGGAATCGTCGGCATCTTTCGCAGTGACCACCAACAGCGGAGGCGTGGGCAACGTGGACAGCAACTCGAGGAGCCGCTTCCAGTCGCCGTCGGGAAGGTCCCGCTCAGAAACCACCACCGCGACGCTGTTCCTGGACACGAAATCGAAAGCTTCGCGGCAGTTCAGAGCCCGGAAGATCTTCCAGTTCGAGTGGCTGAAGATCATGCGAAGACAGGCATGATCCTCTTCGTAAGGGCTGACGGCCAGGACAGATACCGCTCTGTCCGCCGGAGGAACCTCGGGCAGGTTTCCGTAGGGGCCTGCCTTCATCAGTACCTCCCCACACTCCAGACTTCCAGAGTGAGTTCCTGTGCTTGCCTGAGAATATCATGCGCCCGAAGTCGCGCCATGTCAAGAGCGAATCTCAACTGTCGGATTTCCTCAGCGTAGTGTGCGGAAAGAATCAGCATTCTCTGCCCAACTCAGGCCGCCTCTCGCATCATGGCCTTGATGACGGCCTCGACTTCCTCGGCGACGGGCTCGAGCTCGGGTCTTTGGAACATCCGGAGCAACGCCGTAGGCAGCAAGGTGGCCAGCCGGTAGCCGTCACCGGCGCGGTAGACCGAAATCCGGCAAGGCAAGGCTGTGGAAATCGAGGCGTCCGTTTCAAGCACCTTCTTGGCCTGGTGCGGATTGCAAACCTCGTAGATCACGCACTCGCCAGCGAAGTCCACGCCCTTGTTCTTCATGGTTTCCTTGAGGTTATGCGTGGCGATGATGCCGAACTGATGGCGCGCCGCAGCTTCCTGCAAGCCGCGGTCAATCTGGTCCAGAGTCTTGGCGGAAGTGACTTCGAACAACATTGCTTCTTTTTTTGAGACGGCTCAACCCGGCGGGAGGTGACAATTTTTTGGGGCGCCGCTGCGCTTGCTCGCGTCCGCCGGGTGCGCGAAACTGGACGTGTGCCTGAGTACTGCACATGCGGGGCGGAGCTTATCCCCGAGGCCCGGTTCTGTCACAAGTGCGGCAAGCCGCAGTTCGAGTGGAGTCCGCCGGAGGAGCCGCCGGAGAATCCTCCGCCGGAAGTCAGGCGTGCGCCGGCCGAAGCCGAGATCAGTTTCCGGAACCGCATCGCCGTGCGAATCGGGTTGGGAACGGCGGTGTCGGCGTCGGTGCTGATCTCGTTACCGATTCCCATGTACGTCAACGTGATTTGGATGCTGGTCTGGCTCGTGGCGGCGGGTTTTGTGGCGGTGTTAGTCTACAAGCGCCGCACCGGACAGGTTCTTTCCGTGCGGAAGGGCGCGCGGATGGGCTGGATCACCGGCGTGTTCTGCTTTTCGATCGCGACGATCTTCTTCACGATCACGATGGTGGCGATTTCGCGCCGTGGCGGTTTGGCCGAGTTCTACCGCGAGCAGCTGGGCGCCCAGGGGGCCCGCAGCGCCGAACTCGAGCCGCTGCTCGAGATCCTGGAAAAGCCCGCGGGCGCCGCCACGCTGATTTTTGTCACACTCGCGGTCCTGTTCTGCCTGTTCACGCTCCTCCCGACTCTTGGCGGAGCGATGGGCGCCAAGCTTCTCGAGCGCGAGCCGGCGCGCTGACTCGCCGGGGGATTGAGGCGCGCGAGACCAGGAAGATGCCGGCGAAAATGACGGCCATGGCCGCAGCCTCGCGAAGGCCGA
>JBBIMZ010000097.1:6826-7052 GCA_037444135.1 Solibacteraceae bacterium | reverse complement strand
ATTGCCGTAGTTGTGCAGCGCCACGAGCGCGACCGGGAGCGTCTTGAGCGCGTAAATATAGGAGGTGTAGCCCACGATCGAACCGAACAGCACAAGGTAGAGCACGGCGCCCGCGCCCCGGGCGCTCCAGTTCACGGGGCGCTCCGGGATGAGGAAGGCCAGAACCAGGAAGCCGATGCCCGCGCTCAACTGCTGGATGGCGCCGTTGACGACGGCGTTCACCTGC
>JBBIMZ010000097.1:0-6816 GCA_037444135.1 Solibacteraceae bacterium | reverse complement strand
AGGATCGAGCCGAGGCTCCAGGAAAAACAGCCAAACTGGAGCACCAGAAAGCCCGCCAGCAGGTTCCCGGAGAGCCCTTCTTTCCAGCCGGGTCCGACCAGCAAGGCCGCACCAGCCAGGCCGATCGCCATCCCGGCCAAGGCCGGGCCTCGCAAGCGTTCGCCGCCCAGCGCCGCTTCAATGCCTGTCAGCCAGAACGGCGAAGTGGTCACAAACAGCGCCGCCAGGCTGCTGGCGATCCACGTTTCCGCGAACGTCAGAGAGCTGTTGGCCAAGCGGAGGTAGACCAGGCCGAACAGCGGCGCAGCCAGCAGATCGCGCCGCGGCGGCAGCTTCCCTCCGGCCGCCAGCACCGCGGCGAGCAGGATCGAGCCAGAGATCGTGAAGCGTGTCCCCACCAGCAGCAGGGGCGGGAACGACTCGAGCGCCATGCGGATGCCGGTATAGGTGGTTCCCCAAAAAAAGCAGACGGAGGCCAGCGCCAGGTAAGGGAGCCAGTGGGAAGGATGCTTCAATTTTCCAGCTTAGCAGCTCGGCTAGAATGGTCACTTGATCGTCACGCTGACGGCCAATACGGCCATCGATCTGAACTTTACGGCCGATCATCTCTCCTTCGACCACCGGGCCTATCTGCTGGCGCGTTCGACCGCTCCCGGCGGCCGGGGGATTAAGACGTCGAGCGTGCTCGCCTCCTTCGGCGTACCCACGTTCGCCATCGCCATCAGCGGCGGAGAGGCAGGGGCACGCTTCGAGGAAATGCTCGCCGGCGAGCGTTTTCCGTTCCTGCTGGTGCGAGTCCGGCGGGAGATCCGGACGAACTATTCGATTACGGACCGTCAGGGCCTCACCGTGAAGCTGGACGAACGGGGTCCCCAGCTCGAGCCTGACGAAGTCGCCGCCCTCGAGGAGGCCGTGGACCAGAGGCTCGCCGGGGCGGCGTGGCTGCTGCTGTGCGGGAGCGTGCCGCCGGGCGTGCCGGCCGACTTTTATCGCCGGCTGATCGAAAAAGCGCGGCGGCAGGGAGTCAAGACGCTTCTGGACGCCGATGGCGGGCCGCTCGAGGAAGGGGTCGAGGCGCGCCCGACCTTGGTGGCGCCCAACCAGCAGGAGGCCGAGCGGCTCTTGGGCCGGGCGTTGGTGACGAGGAGCCATCTCCACGAGGCGGTGCGGCGGATTCAAAGCATGGGCCCGGACTCCGTCGTCCTGTCGCTCGGCAGCCGCGGCGCCATCGCAGCCGACGGCGCCCGCATGGCCGAGTTCGTCCCCCCGCGGGTGGACGCCGTCTGCCCGATCGGCGCCGGCGACGCGCTGAACGCCGCTTTCGTCTGGGCGATGTGCCGAACCGGCGATTTCTTGGACGCAGTGCGCTGGGGTGTAGCGGCCGGCACCGCTTCGGCGGCCTTGCAGTGGCTGCGGCTGGCTACGCTCGAGGAGGCCGGCAAAATCTACCCCCAGGTGGAGGTTCGCTCAGTTTCCTGAAACCCGCTCACCGCCGCCGCTTTCGGAAGAACAGATCCGGCATCCCGTTTCCTGAAAATGCCAGAACGAGGAACAACGCTGCCAGAGCGGCCAACGTGGCGAGCGTGCCGATAACCACGTAGTCGGTGCGCGAGCGGGGCCCGGGCACGACCGCCAGCAGGAGCAAGACGGCCGCCGCGTAGAGCCCAGCAATCCCGGCTCCCAGCAACCAGACCCGTCTGCGGCGCACCTCCCGATTCTACCGTCAGAGCAGCGGGTGGCGGCGCTCGGCGAGCGGGAACGCGACGGGTCGGCCGGCTTTTTGCGACTGATAGACGCCCGAGATCATCTCGATCGTCCAGCGGCCGTCTTCCTCGTTGCACAGCGGCTTGCGGTCGCGTTCGATGGCGTCGATCAGATCACGCACCATCAGGGCGTTGGCGATCACGGCGGCGTCGCGTCCGCGCTCGGCCAGTTCCTCCAGGCCGGGCATAGGCGGAATCTTCTCCCAACCGCGAGCCGCCTCGGGGAACCAGGCGGGTGAGGGCAGCAGGTAGGGCTGGCCGTCGGGATAGATCGCGTTCGGCAGAAAGATCACTCCTTTGCTGCCGAGGATCGACGTGCCGAAGCGCAGCGGATGCGTCTCGGCGCACGCTTTCGAAGCCAGATAGCCGTGCACGCCGCCGGCGAAGGCAAACATGGCCGCGATTTGATTGCCGGCCACCGCGCCGATCGGCTCCGTCGGCCGGCGCGTGTGGTGCGGGGCCAGCTCTTCGCCATCCTGCGTGACGTGGGCGAAGACCCACTTCGGGTCGCCGAGGAAGATGCGCATGACGTCGCACAGGTGCGAGCCGAGCACCATGAGGTCTTCGCCGCCCGCGCGGTGGTCCTCCTTGCCGCGGCAACGCACCTCCTGGATCGATCCGATTTGGCCGCCCCGGACGAGCTCGTGGACCTGGCGCAGGAAGGGTGAACCGCGCATCTGGTGAGCGATCTGAAGTTTGACGCGGTGGCGGCGGACGGCGGCCACGATGCGGTCGGCCTCCTCCAAATCGCGCGCGAACGGCTTTTCGGTGTAGATGTGGGCCCCGGCTTCGCAGGCGGCTTCGATCATGGCGACCCTCTGGTCGAGCCAGCGCGGGCCGATGCTGACCAGGTCCGGTTTCTCGCGCCGGAGCATCTCGCGGTAATCGGCATAGGCGCGCGCGGCGCCGGTCCGCTGCTGCGCCTTGGCCCGCCCGGCTGGGTCCGGATCGGCGACGGCCACCACTTCGACCCAGTCGAAGGCGCGCCAGACGATATCCAGCCCGTGGCCGTAATTGCCGTGGCCCGTGTGGCCGATCACGCCGGCGCGGTACTTGCGGCGCGGCGGCGCCCCCAGCCCGAAGCGGGCCAGAGCCCCCAGGATCAGAGTTCGGCGGTCCATCGGCGCCTCCGTCATACCTCCGGCAGGGTCCACGGCGGCCGGTAAGAGCGGCCGAGGAACTGGTTGGCTTCGGCATCGAGAAACTCCTCGCGCCGGCCGTCCCAGCGCAACTTGCGGCCCACGCGCCAGGCGATATTGCCCATGTGGACCAGCGCGCTGGCGACGTGACCCGTGGCGATGTCGCAGGCCGGGCGGCCTCCGTCACGAACCGAGCGCAACAGGTCACGCTTGTGCCGGAGGTCGTCCTCGCGCCCGTCGCCCGAGCCGGACTTGACGAGCCTGCCCTTGTCGTCATAGGCGCGCCAGGCGCCGTTGGCAATGATCACGTAACCGTTCTCGCCGAAGACGGCGGCCGCCTCCGTTTCACCGTGCAGCGGCGGCCGGGACCAGATCCGCATTTCATACATCAGGAGCGCTCCCGGGTACTCCCAGGTGGCGATCAGCGTGTCCGGCCACTCCTGGTCGTCGTCGAAGTAATACTTGCCGCCGCCGGCCGAGACCGCTTCGGGCCAATCCGGCAGCGACTTGCCCTGCGCCTGGTGCGCCGCTTCGAGTCCCCGGCGGGCGTAATCGAGGCGGTGAACGCCGTCGTTGCCCAGGTCGCCTGTGCCGTAGTCGAAGAACCAGCGCCAGGAACTGTGGAAGCGGTTGCGGTTGAAGGGGCGTTTGGGCGCCGGGCCGAGCCACATGTCGTAGTCGACGCCGTCGGGAACGGGCTCATCTGGCGGGCGGCCGATGCTGCGCTGGTGGGTGGTTTCCCACCCCTTGGCGAACATCACCTTGCCGAGAACGCCCGTGCGGATGTAGTCGCAGGCCTCTTCGTAGCTGGCGCCGCTGCGTGACTGGATGCCGACCTGCACCACGCGGTTGTAGCGCCGCGCCGCCGCCAGCATCCGCCGGCTCTCGAGAATGTTGTGGCCGGCCGGCTTCTCGACGTAGACGTGTTTGCCGGCCTGGCAGGCCAGGATGGTGGGGATGGCGTGCCAGTGGTCGGGCGTGCCCACGACCAGGATGTCGATCGAGCGGTCGTCGAGCAGCCGGCGGAAGTCGCCGCAAGTCCGTGGCTCCTTTCCTTGGCGCTCGGCGACGCCCTTGACGGCCTCGGCGAACAGGCGGCTGTCGACGTCACAGACGGCGACCACTTCGACTTCGGGCAGCGCTGCGAAATCATAAAGCAGGTGGCGGGCGCGGCCCCGGCAGCCTATGCACGCCACGAGGAATTTCTCGTTCGGGCTCTGCGCCCTGAGGCGGATGGCGGGCGCCGCGGCAGCGCCTCGCAGGAACGACCGGCGGCTTACGTCCATGGCAAGATTATTATCTTGCTTTTTTCCGCCGGGGCAAAGAAGATTTTTCAGCCGAACTTGCGCCCAGGGGGCCGAGCAGGAGGAAGACCAGCAGAAGGGCGCTCGGCCAGAGATGCGCATACAGTCTGGCGAGGCTGGTGCCGAGCAGCCACGCCAGGTCGTCCGGCCGCGCCACGTAAATAGCGCAATAGGTGAGCAACATGGCGGCGATCGTAGCGGCGGCGAAGCGGATCCAGGGCCGGAAGCGGACATCCGCCTGGAAGCGCAAGGCCACGGCGAGCAGGGCCAGCAGAACGAGCGGGTGGCTCCAGCCGTCGCCCAACTGAAACGCTTCGTCAAACAGCGCTCGGGCGACTGCCGCGTAGCGGCCGGGATCGGCGAATTTGGCCAGGATCTGGCCGGCGGTCTGGCTCCGCAGCGGGTCGGCCGGCGGCGCCAGCAACAGCCGGAAGTCCGCCAGCAGCAGCAGGCCGGGAAGCGCCCCGGCAAGCCACCAGCGCGCCTGGCGCCACATTTCGGAGCCGCCCACGGCCCGCCAGGCGAAGAAGGCATAAGCGGCCAGGCTGAACAGGAAGAAAGCCGTCCCCTCGTTCTTGGTCAGGGCGGCGCAGGAGGCAAGCGCTCCGGCGAGCACGCCGGGTCAAGCGCACCGAGCAGCACCACGCCGAACGTGGCCAGCAGATAGAAGCTGAGCGGAATGTCGGCGTACTGCCAGGGGATCTGCTCGATGTAGGACGTGGTGGCCAGCAGGACGAACAAGGCGAGCAACCCGGCCGCCAGTCCCCGGCTCAATGCCAGCAGGGAAGTGAGCAACGCCGGAACGGCGCCTGCGAAGAGAAACGCCGTAGCAAGCGGTGCTGCCGGCGAGATCACGCCGCCGAGCCGCCAGGTCCGCGCGATAAAGGAGGACAGCAGGAGCGGGTAGTCCGGGTGTGTGCGCTCGAGCAAGGGCGAAACGGCGTTCCTCCAAAGATCGCCCGGCGCGAGCAGGAATTTGGCCCGCAGGTTCCAGATCGCGAAGGCATCCCAGTTCCCATATGGGGCCGAGCGCGCGTTGCTAGCCTCGGTGGCGACGAGCAGCGCCAAAGCGGCGCCGGCGGCGGCGAGCAGGATGCCGTTCCAGGGGAACGCGGCGGGAGGCTGCGAGGCGGGCGCGGCCCCCCGGCGGCGGAAGCGCTGCGCGAAGACCAGCCCTGCCAGAAGCGCCAGCTCCACGGTCACGACGTGTGCCCGCGATGCCGCGCCGAGCCGCAGAAGCACCAGATGATCCGCCGCGGTGATCGCCACCCCGAGCCCGGCGCCGAGCGACGCGGTGCAGACCTGCGCCGCCCACCGTGGACGGAGTCCGGCGGCGATCCCGCTGAGACGCACCGCGAGCCAGCCGAGAGCCACGGCAGGCAGGAGCGCCAGCACCGGAATCATCGACGCTCCGGGTTGCGAAACAGGACCACGCCGTTGTCGAGCGCCCGAATCACTCGCAGTCCCTTGTCGCGGGCGAGCCGGGAGGTGACGTCGGACAAATCGACCTCGGCGGAGAAGTTGCCTACCGTAAACCGGCCGGCGCGGGGATGATCGTACGGCACGAGAATCCGCGGCGCCAGCGCGTACTGGGCGCCGAAGAAGGCCGCGGCGCCCCGCAACTCGGCGAACTCGAGGTTCGAGACGTATCCCACAGGCTCATCCAGCGGCAACAGAGAGGCGACTTCGCGGAAGCGAGGTTCCTGGTAACCGATGCGATACGGATCAGGGTTCTGGGCATTGTAGGCGGTCGTGGCCCGGTAAAGGTCGAGCAAAGCCGAGAGCGACGACAGAGCTGTCGCGCCCGCCGCCAACAGGGACAAGAACCTGGAACTCATTCCCATGGAGGTGATCGAGGCGTCTATCGGGGTTCGAGCGCCGCCAGCCGGGGCGGCGTCGCAATCGGGTCTCCGGTCACGAACACTTCGAATTTCCGGGCTTCCGGGGCGCCGTTCGCCGTCCGGATTGCCGGGGGTGGGGCCTCCGGGAGTCCGCGGGCTTTGAGATAGCGCCGCACGGCGTCGACGCGCTCGAGGAGCGGGGAAGCCGGAGCGGCCTCGGCGTCCGGAGCGGCTACGGCGAAAGCCAGGCCGGGATGGGCCAGGAGAATGCCCGTCACCAGCGCGAGGCGCTCCCTGCCGGCCGCGGCCAGTTCGGTCCCTCCAGCATCGAAAAGCTCTTCGGCGATCTCGAAGGCGAGGCCGCTCTCGGTTTCGCGGGCGGGCAAAAGTTTGCTGATCTGATCGACAAGGCGGAGGCGCAACTCGGCGCGTTCGAGTTCGGCGAGCCGGCGGCGCCGCTCGGCTTCGTCGGCTTCGCGGCGTTTGAGCTCCTCTTCCCAGCGGGCGCGCTCGGCCGAGAAGCTTTCGGTCTGTTGCTGGAGCCTCGCCATGGCCCGCTGCGCCTCTTCCCGGGCCTTCTTGACGGCCTCGCGCACGGCGGCGAGTTCGCGCTGGAGCCGAGCGCTCTCAGAGGCGCGGTTCTCGGCGAGGGCTTCGGCCTTGGCTCTGCGTTCCGCTTCCGTCTTCCGGGCGGCTTCGGCTTCGGCACGGCGCCGCGCTTCTTCGGCGGCGGCCGCCTTGGCGAGCTCTTCGCGGCGAGCGGCCTCCT
>JBBIMZ010000096.1:0-9860 GCA_037444135.1 Solibacteraceae bacterium | reverse complement strand
CCCGCTCGGCTCGCTCGACGAGCAGGAGCTGATGCTGGTCACCAAATCGCAGGGCGCGATCTCCTCGCGCGTGGCCGCCCTCTGCCGGTTCGTCCCGCTCCGGGGCGGCGAAGGCTGGAAGCTGCAATGAGGCTGCGCACCGCCCAAGGCAAGCTCAAAGTGGAACACAGCATCCTCCCGGGAGTCCGCGAATTCCTCGAGCGGCTGCTCGAGGCCAGCCCCGCAGTCCGCGCCGTCATCCCCGGCGTCATCCGTCCCGTGCGCGACGCCCGCGGCGCCGTCCAGGTGCGCGTCACCGTCCCCACGCAGAACGGCTGGAAGGCCATCGCCCTGAGTGCAGGCGCCCGCCAGGAGCTGTTCATCAGCACGTCCCTGGAGAAAGAAGAGCTCGAGCGCGCCATCGCGCAGGCGCTCCAGGCGCGTTGAAGAGCGGCTGCCTGCGCCGGCGACTACCGCCCCGAGGAGCCGAACCCGCCCGTGCTGCGGCCGCTCCGGCCCAGTTCCCCCTCCTCCCACTCGACGGCTTCGTAGCGCGCCACGACCATCTGGGCGATGCGGTCGCCGGCACGGATCCGGTACGGCTGCCGGCTGAGATTCAGCAGAATGACGCGAATCTCGCCGCGATAGCCGGGATCGATCGTGGCGGGGGCGTTGGGCAAGGTGATGGCGTGGTGCAGGGCCAGACCGCTGCGGGGGCGGATCTGGGCCTCGCAGCCGGGCGGCAGTTCGATGGCCAGACCGGTTCGAACCGCACGCGGGACACCGGGTTCGAGAACGGCGTCCTCGACCGAGCGCAGGTCCATGCCCGCATCCTCGTCAGGGCCGTGCGCGAACGCCGGAAGCGCGGCGGCCGGATCGAGCCGCTTGATTCGAACGCGCATCGAATCGGCTATCATAGCGTTTTCGTGACGCGGAACTCTCGCCAGCGCGTCTTCACGCTCGCGCCGCTCCCCCCGGAAAAGTGCGCCTACGCCCTGGCGCGCTACAGCCGCTCGCCGGACTCGATCGGCGAATCGCTCGCGTGGGTGCGAAGCCACGACTCGCAGAAGTTTCTCGAAAGCTTCTATTTCCAGTACGGGCACGCCTCGATCGCCGACCTGGGTCACCTCGTGCTTTCCTTCGAAGGGATCTCCGAACTGGCCGCCACCGAGATCGAGGACGAGCCGCTCTGGGACGGCCAGGCCCGCTCGAGCCGCTATCAGGACTTCTCCCGCTGCGGCTTCGTCACCCCGCCCGAGTTCGGGCCCGAGGAGGAAGCAGTCTACGCAGCTGCCGCGGGAAAGCTTCTGGCCGCCTATCAGGCCCTGCACGCGGCGATGGTCGAACGGTTGCAGGAAAAGCTCGCGCGTCCCGCCGAAATGGACCCGAAGGCTTACGAGCGGGCCTTGCGCGCCCGCGCCTTCGACGTGGCGCGCTACCTGCTGTTTCTCGGCGTGCCCACCAGCGTCGGCCAGATCACCAGCATCCGCACGCTCGAAAAACAGATCCGGCGCCTGAAGGCGAGCGACTACAGCGAGGTCCGCGAACTGGCCGTCGAAATCGCCCGCGCCTGCGCCGCGCCGCCGGACTGGGTCTGGGACGAGACCACGCCTCGCGAGCCCGTCGCTCCTACGCTGGCCCGGCACGTCGCCGCCGACGAACATTTGGCGCGCTCGCGCCGCGATTTGCAACGCTGGGCCGAACAGAACCTGCCGCCGGCCCGGGCCGCGCAACTCGATGACGTTGATCTGCTCCGGCCTTCGGAAGTGGCTGCGGATATCGTCGCGACGCTGCTCTATCCGGTGACCGGCAGGCCGTACCGGGAGCTGTACGAGATGGCGGCCGGCTGGAGCGAGGCGCGCCGCGCGGAAGTCATGGACGTGGCGCTCGGCTCGCGCGGCCCCCGCGATGAGCTGCTGCGGGCCTTCCGCGGCGGTCCGTACGTCTACGACATCGTCATGGACATCGGCGCCTGGCGGGACCTGCACCGGCACCGGCGCTGCCATCAGTTCCGCCAGGACTTCGGCTTCCGGCTCGGCTATGTCGTTCCCGCGCCGGTCCGTGAAGCCGGTCTGGAGGAGGCCTACGCCGCGGCGGTCGACCAGGCACTCGCGGCGGCCCGCCGCTTGCCCGCGCCGGCCTCGCACTACCTGCTGCCCTTCGCCGTCCGGGGGCGCTTCCTCTTCAAGATGGACTTTGCCGAAGCCGAGTACATCTGCCGGCTGCGGACCGGCGTGAAGGGTCACTTCAGCTACCGCGAAATCGCCTGGCGGATGAAACAGAAGATGGACGAGCTCGAGCCGGAACTGGGGCGCCTGATTCAGGCGACTCCGCCCTGGGTCGAGGATCCGCTGAAGCGCTGAGGCCCCTGAGCCAACCCGCGCAGATGTGAGAACGAAGTCCCGTCCGGGCGCAATACTCACGGCGCGTAAGCGCCTTAGTTGAGGAGCTTGTTGAAAATGGGTTCAAGGGGGAATTCCAGCCACTCCCGCCGAGCCGCCCGCACCGAAATTACTCCGCAGCGGTTCCGGTCGCTGCCCCGCCGACGGCGATCAGGTACAACCTTTCGCCGCGTCCCTCCAGCCAGTCAGG
Source organism: Solibacteraceae bacterium (assembly GCA_037444135.1). Lineage (GTDB taxonomy): Bacteria > Acidobacteriota > Terriglobia > Bryobacterales > Bryobacteraceae > CALKXJ01. The sequence goes on along the minus strand of JBBIMZ010000096.1, from coordinate 7,289 downwards.
ATTGCTGGTGTCCCATTGCACCAGCTCGCCGCTCCGGCTCCGCCGCGGCCGCCGGGTGTGAACCTCCTGGACCTTCGCTTTCTTCCCACGCCACAGATGGGCTCGCATCATCCATTGCCGCAGGATCTATGAGAATGTGCTCTCCGCGCATGATTCCCGCTAAACTCGGAAACATGTCAGACGTTGTGTCCGGCTTGCCGAACATCGCTGAGGGTGCCTCGGCCGATTACGTCTTCGGCTTCGCCACGCGGGCCCTGCACGCCGGGCACCGCCCGGATTCCGACACCGGCTCGCGGGCGGTGCCGATCTACCAGACCACCTCCTACGTCTTCGAAGACACCGCGCAGGCCGCCGCGCTGTTCAACCTGCAACGCTTCGGCAACATTTACACGCGCATCATGAATCCGACCACGGCGGTCTTTGAGGAACGCATGGCGGCGCTCGAAAAAGGCGTGGGCGCCCTGGCGGTCGGCAGCGGGCAGGCGGCGCAGTTCATCGCGCTAACCAGCCTGATGAGCCAGGGCGACGAGTTCGTCTCGGCGAGCACGCTCTACGGCGGAACTTACACGCAGTTCGACATCAGCTTCCGCCGCCTGGGCATCCACGCCGTCTTCGTCGATCCCGACGATCCGGAGAACTTTCGCCGCGCCATCACGCCGCGCACGCGCGCCCTTTACGGGGAAACGATCGGCAATCCGCGGATGAACGTGCTGGACATCGAGGCGCTGGCCGAGATCGCGCACGAGGCGAAGATCCCGCTCGTCGTCGACAACACGTTCGCCTCGCCTTACCTGTGCCGGCCGATCGAACACGGCGCCGATATCGTGCTGCACTCGGCCACCAAGTTCATCGGCGGCCACGGCACTTCGATCGGCGGCGTCATCGTCGACAGCGGCCGCTTCCGCTGGGACAGCGGCCATTTCCCGCAATTGCTCGAGCCGAGCAAGGGCTATCACGGCATCCGGTTCTATGAAACCTTCGGAGATTTCGCCTTCATCATGAAAGCCCGCGTCGAGGGGCTGCGCGATTTCGGGCCGGCGCTCAGCCCGTTCAATTCCTTCCTGTTTCTTCAGGGCCTGGAGACGCTCAAGCTCCGCATGCAGTGCCATTCGGAGAACGCCCTGGCGGTGGCGAAGTTTCTCGAAGAGCACCCGCTGGTGGCCTGGGTGAACTACCCGGGCCTGCCTTCGAGCCCCTACTACGAGCTGGCGCGGAAATATCTGCCGCGCGGCGCCGGCGCGATCCTCACCTTCGGCATCCGGGGCGGCTTCGAGGCCGGCCGCAGGTTCATCGAATCGCTGGAGCTGTTCTCGCACCTGGCGAACGTGGGCGACGCCAAGAGCCTGGTGATTCATCCCGCCTCCACGACCCACCAGCAGTTGAGCGAAGAGGAGAAACGCCAGGCGGGCATCACCGACGACATGATCCGCCTTTCGGTGGGACTGGAGGAGATCGAGGATATCCTATGGGATCTGGACCGGGCGCTGGAAGCTTCGCAGCGATCCTGACCGGCGACGGCGTCAGCGCCGCCTCTCTTGTCAACCGCTCGCGCTTCGCCACGAGCGCCGCCGACCGTCTGCGCATTCTGGAGACCTACCGGCGGATCGCGATGGTCGGCCTGTCGGCCAATCCGTTCCGGCCGAGCCATTTCGCCGGCGTCTACATGCTGGCGGAAGGCTATCGGGTCATCCCTGTCAATCCCAACGAGAAGGAAATTCTCGGCCAGAAGTGTTACGCCTCGCTGCGCCAGATCCCCGAGCCGGTCGAAATCGTCGATATCTTTCGCGCGCCTTCGGCGGTTCCGGCCATCGTCGAAGAGGCGATCGCCATCGGCGCGAAGGTGATCTGGATGCAGCTCGGCGTCATCCACGAAGAGGCCGCCGAGCGCGCCCGCCAGGCCGGCCTCGAGGTGGTGATGGACCGCTGCGTCAAGATCGAGCATGCGCGCTTTTTCGGAGGCTTGAGCACGATCGGCCTGAACACGGGCGTGATCTCCTCGCGCCGCCGGCGCCCACCCGCAGACCTCCGGAGGGAATTGCCCCAGGCTACGGGTGCGTAAACTCGTGGGCGCGCGGAATGAGGCGGAAGTAGACGGCGTCGGGCAGTTCGGTGAACCAAACGCCGGTCAGGCGCGCATAGCCGACGAGGCCGAGAAAGAGGGCGGTGATCGCCGCGGCCATCGCCCAGGCCGGCAGGCGGCGGCGCGCGGCGACCGTCATCTCGAGCGCGCCCGCCGCCGGACAAGCGGCGACGCATTCATAGCAGCCGGTGCATTCCGGCGAGCGCACCGTGAGCAGCCGGTCCACCGGGAGCCAGGCCGGGCAGGCTTGCGCGCATTTGCCGCAATCGATGCACGGATGCGGATAGCGCCGGATGCGCACCGGGCTGAGGCGGCCGAGCAGTCCGAGCAGCGCGCCGTACGGACACAGGTAGCGGCACCAGAAGTTCTGCACGAAGATGGACAGGATCGCCAGCACGCCCAGCACCACCGCCGCCGTGACGCTCAGGTAGCGGAAGAAATTCAGCATCTTCACGTCGGCGATCACCCCGTACGGCCCGTCCAGGAAGGCGCGAATCGCCGCCGCCGACATCCCTCCGACGGCGTAGAGAAACAGGCCCAACAGGATGTACTTGAGCCCGCGCAGCGGCACGTCGGCCCGGCGCGGCAGCCGCCAGGTCTTCCGGAAGGTGCCCCGCCCGATCCGCCACAGCGCCTCTGATATCGTCCCGATCGGGCAGAGCCAGCTGCAAAACGACTTTCGGAGCAGCAGCGAGATCAGCAGGAAGGCGAGGAGCAGAAACAACCCCGCCGCATGGTGCGAGGGCAGCTCGCCGGTCACCAGCAGCGCCTTCAGGTTCATCAGCGAGGCGATCGGCAGCCAGCCTTCGACGCCCGGCGGCCGCGCCACGCGCCACGTCACTCCGCCGGTTTCGTAATAGCGCACGAAGAGGTAGAACTCGACTCCGATCCAGACGTTGAGCGCCAGAAAGAGCAATTGGACGGCCCGGCGGATCCGCTGCGAGGAATCCGGCCCCCGCCGCGCGCCCAGCTTCTTGCGTTTTTTCACCGCCGGTTGTGCCGGCGGCGCGGCCGGCGTCGCGATCATCTCACCCTCAGGCTACGCGGGTCCCGCGGGAACCTCAGTGACCTCGGTCACTGCGCGCAAACGCGCCGCCTCCGACGATACATACAGGAGCGATGGCTTGCCGGATCACGGACCGGTGCAGCGGCTGCGGGCGTTGCCTCCCCGTCTGTCCGGCGGCCGCCATCTTCGCCGCGCCGCCCGCCTTCTGGATCGATCCCCTCCTGTGCGTCGAGTGCCTCGGCTTCGCCGACGAGCCGCAGTGCGCGGCCGTTTGTCCGGACGATGCCATCGCGGAGCCGGCCGCCCGGGCGCCCTGAGGCGCCGCTAGGAGCTCTTCGCGCGGGCCGCCATCATCGCCTCATACGCCGCCAGCAGCTCGCGCCGCGCGGGCTCGGGCAGCGGATCCGGCGCCGCCAGCGCCTTGGCCCTGCGGCACAGCTCCACCGTCTTGCGCAAACTTTCGACGAAAGCGACGCACGGCGGGCAGCCGGCGATGTGCGCGTCAATGTCGCGGCAGACCTCCTCGGGCAGGTCGTGGTCCAGATACTCCGAAAGCAGCGCGAAGATCTCCTTGCACTCGGAAAACTTCATGACGGCCTCGTTTCCGCGCGAAAATGCTTTTCCAGGCTCTGGCGGACGGCCAGGCGGGCCCGGTGCAACCGCGTCTTCACCGTCTCCTCGGTCACGTCGAGGATTTGCGCGGTTTCTTCCGTCGAGAACTCCTCGAAGTCCCGCAACAGGATGACCGCCCGGTAGATCTCCGGCAGTTCCTCGATCGCCCGGCGGAGGAGGGCGCCGAGTTGCGAATTGATGGCGACCTCCTCCGGCAGCGCCGACCAGTCGGCGACCTCGAGCCGGCGCGCATCGCCGTCTTCGCCCAGGCGCGGCATCAGTTCGTCGAGCGAGAGCTCCTGCACGGGCGCAAAGACGCTCTTGCGCCGCCGCATGAAACAAGTGTTGCGAGCGATGCGGAACACCCACGCCTTCATGTGCTCCGGCTGGCGGAGCTGGCCGAGTTTCTCGAAGACCTTGAGCAGCGTCTCCTGCGCCACCTCCTCGGCATCCTCCCGCTGGCCGCACATCAGCAGCGTGTACTGGAAAATCTTCTGCCGGTAGGTCTCGACGAAACGGTCGAAGGCGCCGGGCTTGCCCGCAAGCAGATCCTCGGCGATGGCGATTTCTCCCGCCCCAGCGGCCACGATTCGATCGTAGCAAGGTAAGCGGTGGGCTGCTGTCACCCGCCGCGCGCAAATTGAATCCTTTCCCATAACAGACGTGGAGACCGAATGAGACTGAGCTACCGGGGTATCGTCCTGTTCTCGCTCGCGCCCGCCTGGTCACAAGCGCCGCTGACGCTGGCCGAGGCGGTCAAGACAGCTCTCGAAAGACACCCCTCGATTCAGGCGGCGGCGGCGCAGCTCGAAGCGGCTTCGGCGCGGATCGGGCAGGCTCGTAGCGGCTACCTGCCCAAAGTAAACTATCAGGAGTCGTTCGCCCGCAGCAACAATCCCGTCTTCGTCTTCTCGAGCCTGCTGACCCAGCACCAGTTCGGAATCGAGAATTTCGAGATCGGCAGGTTGAACCGGCCCGACTTTCTCAACAATTTCCAGTCGCTCGTGGCCGTCGAGCAGACCGTTTTCGACGCGGGCCAGACCAGGAGCCAGACCCGTTCGGCCGAGCTCGGCAAAGGCATCGCGGGCGAGCAGCAGCGCGCGGCCGAGATGAACGTCATCGCCGGAGTGGCGCGGGCCTACTATGGCGCGGTGCTCGCCGCCGAGGCCCTGAAAGCGGCCGAGGAGGCGGTCCGGTCCGCCGAGGCCGATCTGGCGCGGGCGGAAGCCGTGCGGGCGGCCGGCATGGCGACGGACGCCGACGTGCTGTCGATCCGGGTGCATCTGGCCGCGATGCAGGAGCAGCGCATCCGGCGCAGCTACGAGCTCGACGTGGCGCGCGCCGCATTGAACGAGGCGCTCGGCCTCCCGCTGGAGACGCCCCACCAGCTCGCCGCTTCTTTGGAGCCGCTGCCGGCGCCGCCGGCGCCGCTCGCCGACTACGAGAAACGCGCCGCAAGCCACCGCCCGGAACTGCGCCAGGCGCAGTTGCTGGCCGAGCTTGCCGAAACGCGCGCCGGCGCCGCCCGCGCCGCCTACTGGCCGCAGATTTCCCTGCGCGGCGCCTTCGAAGCGGACCGGCAGCGGTTCGTCGACCGCGGCGGCGCCAACTGGTTCGTCGGCGCCACGATGCGCTGGAACCTGTTCAATGGCCTCGCCACTCAGGCCGGCGTCGCCGAGGCCGGTCACGCGCTGCGCGGCGCCCGGGCCGAACTCGAGCAGGCCCAGGCGGGCGTGCGCCTCCAGGTCCGCAAGGCCCACGCCGACCTCCAGGCGGCCCAGGAGCGCATCGCCGTGGCCGCCGCCGCCGTCGCCCAAGCCGAAGAGAGCCTGCGCATCACCAAGAATCGCTACGAGGCCGGCATGAGCACGGTGACCGACTTGTTGCGCAACGAGACCGCCGTGTTGGAGGCCAAGCTCCGGCGCCTCGCCGCCATTCACGACCAGCGGCTCGCGGCGGTCTCGCTCGAGCTGGCCGCCGGCACGCTGGCGGCGGACTCGGAAGCGCTCAGATGATTCGCGGAAACTGACATGAAGAAGGCGACCCTGTTTGCTACACCCGTTCTGATCGCATTGCTGGCCTCCTGCGGCGAACAGCGCCACGCGCAGCCGGCGGTGGAGGCGGCTCCGGTTTCCGTCCGCACGCTCGCCGTCGAGACGATCCCGTGGCCTTCGACGTACGAAGCGACCGGCACCGTCCGGGCCCGCACCGCAGCCGCCATCTCCAGCAAAGTCATGGGGTACGTGCGCGATGTCACAGTGTCTGCGGGCGACCGGGTTCACGCCGGCCAGCTTCTGGTGTCGCTCGATGCGCGCGACCTGGAGGCCGCCCAGCGCCAGGCCGAGGCGGCTCTGGCTGAAGCCAGGAGCGCGGTCGTCGAGATCGACGGTGCGATCGCCGCGGCCAAGGCGCAACTCGAGCTCGCTCAAGCCACCTTCCGCCGGATGAAGGAGCTGCACGAGAAACGATCGATCTCCGACCAGGAGTTCGACGAGGCCGCCGCCAAGGTTCGCATGGCCGAAGCCAACCACCAGATGGCCCTCGCCAAACGGCGCCAGCTCGACGAGAAGGTCCAGCAGGCCGACGAGGCCGTAAAGTCGGCCGCCATCATGCGGGGCTGGGCGAAGATCCAGGCACCCTTCGACGGCGTCGTGACCGAGAAGATGGTCGAGCCCGGCAACCTGGCCGCGCCCGGCGTGCCGCTGCTGACGCTCGAGCGGTCCGGCGCTTACCGGCTCGAAGCCAGCCTCGAAGAGTCGCTCCTGGGGGCTGTGCGCACAGGGCAGGACGTCGAGGTGGAGCTCGAAGCGCTCGGCAAGACGTTCTCGGCGCGCGTCTCGGAAATCGTGCCCGCCGTCGATGCCGCCTCGCGCGCCTTCCTTGTCAAGATCGACTTGCCTCCGCTTGCCGGACTGCGCTCCGGCCTGTTCGGAAGAGCGCGCCTGCGCACGCAGACCCGCAGCGTCCTGGCGATTCCCCTTGAGGCGGTAGTCGAGCGCGGCCAGGTGCGTTCCGTCTTCGTGGTCGAAGACGGCCGGGCGCGCAGCCGCCTGGTCGCTTTGGGTGAGAGGCGCGGCGACCGCGTCGAAGTGCTCACTGGGCTGGCGGCGGGCGAGACGATCGTGTCGCCGGCACCTCCGGCGCTCGCCGACGGCCGCCGGGTGGAGGTGGAGCGGTGACGGAACCACGGGCGCTGGGCGCCGCCGGCCGGGTCGCCCGCGCGTTCATCAACTCCAAGCTCACCCCGCTGGCGATCCTGGCTTCGCTCGCCCTCGGCGCCTTCTCGATCTGGAAGCTGCCGCGCGAAGAGGAGCCCCAGATCATCGTCCCGATGATCGACATTTTCGTTTCCATGCCGGGCGCTTCCGCCAAGGAGGTCGAAGAGCGCGTCACGCGGCCGATGGAGAAGCTCCTCTGGGAGATCCCTGGCGTCGAGTACATCTACTCGACGTCGATGCCCGGCTCGGCCATGGCCGTGGTGCGCTTCTACGTGGGCCAGGACGAAGAGGAGGCGATCGTGCGGCTCAACCAGAAGATGTTCGCCAACTTCGACCTGATCCCGCCCGGCGCCTCCCAGCCGCTGATCAAGCC
>JBBIMZ010000095.1:0-9873 GCA_037444135.1 Solibacteraceae bacterium | reverse complement strand
GGGCAACGCGGACGGACAGATCGCGCAGATCGCCGTTTCCGGCGACGGCTACCGGCTGTCGAACCTGCCCTTTCTCCCGGCCACGCTCACGCCCGGTTCTTCGCTGAGCTTCACGCTCAGTTTCACGCCGGAGGCCGTGGGAAGCTTTTCCGGGCGGCTGCGGGTCGGCGCTGATGAATTCCCGCTCGAGGGCGCCGGCGCCGGCGCGCTGCTCGAATTCCAGGCCACGGTAGGTGGGACGGCATTCAAAGTAACCGGCGGCGGGAGCGTCGTGCTGACGCCGGCCGCGGTGGGCAGTTCGACTTCAGCGGCGTTTCAAGTGACCAACCGGGGGACGCGGGATGCCGTCGTCAACGCCATCAGCGTCGCCAAAGGCGACTCGTTCGCGCTTTCCGATCTCCCCCAGTTTCCTCTCCGCCTCGCCCCGGGCGCCGCCGTGACCTTCACTATCCTGTTTGCGCCGAAGACCACGGGCAGCTCCAGCGACACCCTCAAGATCGACGACGTCTCGATCGCGCTGTCGGGCGTCGGCAACCCGCCGCCGCCTCTGCCTGCATACCGCTTCGAGGGCCCCTCCGGCGTGCAGCCGCCACGCACGCAGCCGGCCATCAGCCTGGTGTTGGCCGCCCCGTATCCGCTGAAGATTACCGGCACGCTGACGCTGAGTTTCGCGTCGGACGCGTTCGCCGCCGATCCGGCCGTGCAGTTCGCCACGGGAGGCAAAACCGTGGATTTCACCATCCCGGCCAACGCCACGCAGGCCGTTTTCCCCAACAATGCGTCGCAGATCCGCCTCCAGACGGGGACCGTGGCGGGGACGATCACCGTCACGCCGTCGTTTTCGACCGAAGGCGGCCTTAACCTGACGCCGTCCAACCCGCGAGTCCACGTGATCACCGTGGAGCGGACCGCGCCGCAGATCCTCGGCGTCACGGTGACGCAGTCGAGCGCCACAGCGATGACGGTTCAGATCACCGGCTTTGCCACGTCGCGTTCGGTGCGCCAGATCGACCTTGGGTTCTCGCCCGTCCCCGGCGAGACGCTGGGGACGACCAGCCTGTCGATCAACGCCGAAACCGCCTTCGACGCCTGGTACGCCAGCGCCCAGTCGATCGCCTTCGGCAGCCAGTTCACGGCGACCGTACCGCTCCAGTTCTCCGGCCAGACGCGCACCGCGGCGGGCCCGGCCAACGCCGTCCAATCGATCACCGTCTCGCTGTCCAACACGAGCGGCGCCTCCAACCAGGTGAGCGTCACGCTGCCGCGCTGAACGCCGCGCGGACTGCGGCGGCGGCCGGACGCTTTGTTCCCGGCCGTCAAAGGCTTATGATCTGAGAGGGGTACGATGGCCCGCGACACGACTTTGGTCCTCGAAGGCGTTGGCCCGATTCATGAAGCCGAAGTAACATTCCAGGACCTGACGGTTCTGGTCGGCCCACAAGCTACTGGGAAAAGTATCTTCCTTCAGTTCTTCAAGCTTCTGTTGGATACGGCGCCGATATTCAGCACCTTGCGAAAGTACGGACTGGACCTGCGCGGAACAGCGAGCGACCGGGCGAGCGCCTTCCTCGAATTGTACCTTGGTGAAGGGACCGGCCATCAATGGGATCCGCAGCGAAGCAGAATGAAGTGGCGAGGGTTGCCGGTTAGTCTCGAGGACTTGCTCAAGAGGCGGATCCGGTCCGACATTACGGAGAATAGTTTTTACATTCCTGCGCAACGCGTACTGGCTCTGAGCCGCGATGGCTGGTTTCGGCCGTTCGCCGACTTCCGGGCAGGTGATCCTTTCGTCGTGCGGGACTTCAGTGAAAAGCTGCGGCTGATGATGGAATCTTCGCTTGGCAGAGCCGAAGCGATCTTTCCACAAGAGAGACGCTTGAAAGCAGAGATCCGAAACTTGCTCGCTGCGCGCCTCTTCCGCGGGTTCAGTCTTACGGTCGACAAGAGCACGCCTCAAAGGAGGCTGCTGCTGGTAAACCCGCAACAAACCGCCCGGCTGCCCTTCATGATTTGGTCGGCCGGCCAGCGCGAGTTTGTCCCCCTTCTGTTGGGCCTCTATTGGCTGCTACCGCCGACAAAGACGACGCGGCGCGGTGCAATTGAGTGGGTGATCATCGAAGAATTGGAAACGGGCCTGCACCCAGGAGCGATCGAGGCGATGTTGTTTATCGTCCTTGACTTGCTTTGGCGTGGTTATAAGGTGTGCCTTTCCACCCACTCAACGCATGTGCTCGACCTGGTGTGGGCGCTGCGGAACCTGCGCCACTCGCGCGCCGGATCACGCGAAATTCTCCGCCTGTTCGAGGGTGTCACGAGAACTCCCGCGACGGAAAAACTGGCGGCCGCTGCGTTGAAGAAGGACGCGAAGGTCTACTATTTCGATCCGGAGGGTAGGGCGCATGATATTTCGAACCTGGACCCGACGGCCATCAGCGCCGAAGAGTCTCGGTGGGGAGGGCTCACCGAGTTCAGCGGTCGAGTGGCCGATGTAGTCGCCGAAGTTATCGCCGGGCAGGGGACCCAAGAATGAACTTTGCCAAGGCGGTGCGCGACACGCGGGCCGTTCGATCGCATTTGAGGGAAGGACTGAAGGCTCTCCGAGAAGTGGACCGCAACCGGCTGCATTGTTCCGAGCCGCGCAATGTGCGCGGGAGCGTCAACCTGGAAGAAGCGTTACCTCCCGGGGGACCGGGCGACGCCCGATGGGATTACGGCATTGGGATCGTGGGAAAAAAAGCGACGTCGCGCTCTGGCTCGAGGTTCACCCTGCATCCTCGCGAGGTCACATCGGCGAGGTTGAACGGAAATTAGACTGGCTCAAGGGATGGCTGAAGGCGGAAGCGCCGGCCCTGGGGCGTCTCCCGCCTGGATTTGTTTGGCTCGCTACAGGGCGAGTCGGTTTCCGGGCCGGCAGCCCGCAACGGAAGATCGTGGCGCAGTTGGGTTTGTTGCTGCACGCTCACCGGCTCGACCTGGACGCCCTCCGATTACGGGGCTCGTGATTCGCTCGGGTGTACCATCCCGGAAGCGCCTTCTCAACGGCCCCGCGCTGAACGCCGCGCGGACTGCGGCGGCAGCCGCCCCGGCCCGAAGTGCTGTGGCATACTGAACGGATTATGGCGGACGATCCCCGAGTGGTCGTGCTCGGTCTCGGTTACGTCGGCTGCGTCACCGCCGCCTGCCTTGCCGAGCTCGGTTTCCAGGTGGCCGGCGTCGACCGTGACCCGCACAAGGTGGAAAGCGTCCTTCGCGGCGTCTCGCCGTTTTACGAGCCGGGCCTCGGGGAGCTGGTCCGCCGCAACGTCGCCCGCGGGCGCCTCACCGCGTCCTGCGACGTGTCGGAGTGGCTCGCCGGCGCCGGCATGGTGATGATCTGCGTCGGCACGCCGTCGCTGCCGAACGGCGACCTCAGTCTCGAACAACTCCGCCGCGCCTCCCTCGAAATCGCCTCCCATCTGCCCGCCCGGGACCGGCCGCTCGACGTCGTCGTGCGGAGCACGGTCTTTCCCGGCACGTGCGAAGAGATGGTCCAGCCCGCCTTCGCGCGCCACCCGTTTGTCCGCGTCGTCTCCAACCCGGAATTCCTTCGCGAGGGGAGCGCCGTGCAGGACTTCTTCGAGCCCTCCCTGGTGGTGGTCGGAGGCGAAGACCCCGAGGCCGTCCGGCGCGTCGCCCGGCTCTACGAGTCGCTTCCGGCCGAGATCTGCCTCGTGTCGCTGCGCACCGCCGAAGCCGTCAAGTACGCCTGCAACAGCTTTCACGCCTTGAAGATCGGCTTCGCCAACGAGATCGGAACCCTCTGCGCCAGGCTGGGGGTGCCCGGCGACCAGGTCATGGAGATCCTCTGCCGCGACCGCAAGCTCAACATTTCGCCCGCGTACCTGAAGCCCGGATTCGCCTTCGGCGGCTCCTGCCTCCCGAAGGACCTCCGCGCCCTCGTCTATCGCGCCTCGCGCCTCGACCTGAAACTGCCCGTACTCGAGTCCGTGCTGCCCGCCAACCAGGAGCACCTGCGCCGCGCCATGCGAAGCGCGCTTGAGCTGCCGTCCCGGCGGCTCGGCATCTTCGGCCTCGCCTTCAAGGAAAACACAGACGATCTGCGCGAGAGCCCCGTCATCGCCCTCATCGAGTTCCTGATCGGCAAGGGACGCGATCTGCGCGTCTTCGACCCGCGCATCGATCTGGACCAGATCTACGGCTCCAACCGGCGCTTCGTCTTCGAGGCGATCCCTCACATCGAAAAGCTGGTCGTGCGCCGCTGGGAGGACCTCACCGCCTGGGCGGATCACCTGATTCTCGCCCAGAAGCCCTCCGCCGAGGACGCCGAACGCCTGCGCGCCTGCGGGCTGCCCCTTCTCGATCTGGTCGGGGCTTTCCCCATCGCCGAGCCTCTCGCCGTTCACACGCCCTGTCCGGCCGCATGAAGCTCGGATACCTGGTCAGCCAGTATCCCGCGGTCAACCATACCTACCTGCTCCGCGAGATCCGCGGTCTCCGCGCCCGCGGCTTTGAACTCACCGTGGTCTCGATTGCGCCGCCGGACCGGCCGCCGGAGCGGCTGACGGCGGAAGAGCGCGCCGAAGCCGCCCTCACCCGGACTGTGAAGACGGCGCCGTTCGGCCGGGTGCTCGCCGCCCACTCGGTCACGCTCGCCTCCCGCCCGCTCGCTTACTTCCGCGGACTGGCCGCCGCGCTCCGGCTCGGCGGCGGCCTGCGCGCCACCCTCTTCAACGTGCTCTACTTCCTCGAGGCGGTCGTCGCCGGCCGCTGGTTGGAGGCAGCCGGCGTAAGACACTTCCATGTCCACTACTCGTCCACCGTCGGCCTGCTGCTGACGCGCGTGTTCCCGCTCACGATGTCGGTCACCTTCCACGGGCGGGCGGAGTTCGTCGATCCGGCCGGCTTTTATCTCCGCCGCAAAGTCGCCGCTTCGCGGTTCGTCTGCGCCATCAGCTTATTCGCCCGCAGTCGCCTGATGATGGCCTGCGAACCGGCTTTGTGGGAAAAGATCGAGGTCGCCCGCCTCGGCGTCGACACCGAGAGTCTGGCTCCGGCCGAGTTCCGTGCGCACCCGGATCCTTTCGAGATTCTGTCGGTCGGCCAGCTCGTGCCCATCAAGGCTCACCGCCTGCTGCTCGCGGCGATCCGCCGCGTTGTCGAGGAAGAGCCGCGGCTGCTCCTGCGCCTCGCCGGCGACGGGCCCGAGCGCCGGAGTCTGGAGAAGCTGGCCGCGGCTTACGGCCTCAAGGCGCACGTGGTCTTCGAGGGCATGCTCAGCTACGATCAGGTCCGGGAGCTCTACCGCCGCGCCGACGTGTTCGTCCTGCCGAGTTTCGAAGAGGGATTGCCCGTCGTGCTGATGGAGGCCATGTCGATGCAAGTGGCCTGCGTGGCGACTCACGTGGCCGGAATTCCGGAACTGATCCGGCACGGCCTCGACGGCCTGCTGGTGGCGCCGTCGGACACGGACGGGCTCGCGGGCGCGATCCTCCGGCTCATGCGCGATCCCGAGCTGCGCCGCCGCTTGGGGGCGTCGGCCCGCCGCCGGGTTCTTGAATCCTACAACCTGGACCGGAATGTGAACGCGCTGGCGGAGATCTTCCGGCGCCGGCTCGGCGGCGCTCAGGAGTCGAGGAACTCCCGGTAGATTTCCGCCATCCGCCTGACCGCCGCCTCGGCGGAAAAGTGAGTCCGCACGAACTCGGCGCCCGCCTCCGCCATCCGCCGGCGGAGCGCCGCGTTTTCGATCAGCAGCTGCAGCGCCTCGGCCAGTTCCCCGGCCTGTCCGGGAGTGAAGAGCATTCCCGTCTGACCCTCGCGGACGAGCTCCGGATTGCCGCCGACGCGGCTGGCGACGGCGCAACAACCGCAAGCCATCGCCTCCATTAACGAGTTCGAGAGCGCCTCCGAGCGCGACGGGAGCACGAAGATGTCGATTCCGCGCAACAGCCCGGCCACCTCGCCCCGCCCGCCCAAGAACAGGCAGCTTTCCCCGAGCCCGCGCGCCCGCGCCCGCTCCCCTAGCGCGGGCCGGCTCGAGCCGTCGCCCACAATCGCGAGCCGCAGGCCGGGCGTTCGCAGGTGCGCAAACGCGTCGATAAGCGTCTCGATTCCCTTTTCCGGCCGCAGCGCGCAGACCGTACCGATCACCAGCGAGGCGCAGCCGAACTCGTCCGGCTTTCGCCGGTTCTCCGGCGAAAAGCGGTCCAGGTCGATGCCGTTGTAGCACAGCCGGATGCGGCCGGCCGGCACCTTCTCGTCTTCGATCAAGTGACGTTCGAGATACTCGCAGTTCACCACTACGGCGTCTACGATCTGGTCCGTCAGGCGGAGCAAGTGTCGGCGCGGCCCTCCGGAAAGGCTCCGGTGCGCGCGCTGGCTCGAGAGCACCACCGGCGTGCGGGCGGCCCGCGCGAGCGGAACGGCGAACAAGTTGGCCGGCGTATCGAACGCGTGCACGATCGCGATCCGCTCGCGCTCGAGATACCGGATCATCTGCCAGGCGCGGACCGCTGCTTCCGGACGAACAAACGAGCGCATCGGAAACTCGGCCACTTCGGCCCCGCTGGCGCGCAACTCCGCGGCACGAACGCCCGCGGCCTGAAAGCAACCGGCCCGGGGCTCAAAGCCGTGCCGCCCGAGCCGGCTCGCAAGCAGCGCCAGTTGCCGCTCGCTCCCTCCGTAGGTGAGCTCCCGCGCCATCAGCAGCACACGCGGCGCCTCAGGCATCTTTGACTTCCGCCGCCGTCCGGGGAGCCGCCGCCACTTGGCGCCGGCTGCCCTGCGCCAGCTCCAGGACTCTCCGCCGGAGACCCGGCAAACCTGCGAGGCAGCCGAGGTAACACGCCCCGCCGGCGGCGCTGCGCGCCAGCAGGCGCACCCACCCCGCCCCGAGCAGCCAGTCAAACGGCAACATCGCCGTCAGGCAGGCGGCCGTCACCAGCAGCGGCGCCTGCACGGAACGCAGATATACCGAGTAGGAGCCGCCCGAGACCGTTACGCTGTATTTGAGTAAGTGGATTACCAGCAGCGGATAGACTGTCGTCCAGGCGACGCCCACGCCGATCAGGCCCCCCAGGTGACACCCGGCGGCGAACGCCACCGGGAGCGCGACCGCGTTGATCACGTTGTAGCGCAGGACCAGGTCCGTCCGCCCCACCGCCGACAGCAACGGCGGCATGATCACCTGCACCGACCGGATCGCCTCGGCTGCGCACAACAGGCGCAGCGGAAGCGCCGCCGGGAGCCATTTCTCCCCGAGCACCACCAGCACGAAATCCTCGGCGTTCATCGCCAGCGCGAGCATCGCGGGAAACTGTATCAGTCCCAGCGCCTCCGTCAACAGATACCAGTGCTGAACCAGCCGCGGCCGGTCATCCTTCATCGAAGCGAACGATGGGAAACTGACACGGTTTACAATCCCGAACACCCGCTCGCTCAGAAATCGCGCCAGCCGCAGCGCGTAACTGTAATAGCCGAGCGGCGCCTGTCCCAGCATCTTACCGAGGATCAGGGCGTCGGAATTCAGATATACCTGCCAGAGAACGCGGCTCCCGGTCAGTGGCAATCCATAGTCCAGCACTCGCCGGACCACTTCCGGTTTCCAGTGCCTCGTGTAACTGCCCGGGCGCAGCCGGCACGTCAGTAGGGTTTGCAGGGCGGCTCCCAAAAGGATGTTCGCCACCAGGCTCCAGACGCCCGCGCCGGCCAGAGCCAGCAGCACCGCCGTCACCCCGGCCGCCACGCCCGCCACCGTCTCGACCACGGCCAGCGCCTTGAAGCGGAGCTCCTTCATCAGCAGCCCTTGCGGAACCGACCGCAAGCCTCCGAAGATCAGGCTCGAGCCCATCACCGGGGCGAGCACCGTCAACTCGGGCATCCCGTAAAACCAGGCCAGCGCCGGCCCGATCAGCACTGTCACGGCGGCCAGCGCCACCCCGCTCAGCACTGTCACCGTGTGGTAGGTCGGCAACGTGTCTTCGGTCTCGTCGAAGTACACCACCGCCTGTCCGAAGCCGGCGTCCTGAATAACCAGGAGTATGTTCACAAAAGCCATCACCACCCCGATCAACCCATAATGGGAGGGATCGAGCAGACGCGCCAGTAAGATGGATAAGCCGAAAGTGAGCGCCGCTTTGACGATGTTACCGGCGCCGGCCCAGAAGTAAGCGGACCGGACCGCGGTCATCTCCGCCATAGCCCGACCAATCGGGCCCCGGCCCGCCTCCTAACCGCTTCATCCCGCGCTGGTTCGGCGAAATCCTGCTCCATGGTCCGCCTCCGATTATCGCAGATCGCGTCCGTGTACCGGTTCCTGTGTGATATCGTGACCTTACCTGCGAACCATGACGCGCCGACAGCTTCTCGAAACGATCCTGGCGGGCGTGCCGGCCTCAGCCTTTCCGGGCGGCGCCGGCCGTCCTTACCCCGGCGTCCCCTACCGCCATTACTCGCGCTGCCTTCCGGAGTACCTGGCTCAGCTCGCCGCTCGCGCTTACGAGCGGCGCAACCGCCAGATTGCCGCCCTCACCTCGGCCGAGGCCGTCCGCGAGCGCCAAGCCTGGGTGCGCCGGACCTTCTGGCAGATGGCGGGAGGCATGCCGGAGCGCACTCCGCTCAACCTGCGCACCCTCGGCGCCTTTGAGCGGCCCGGCTACCGCGTGGAAAAGCTCGTCTACGAGAGCCAGCCCGGGCTGTTCATCCCCGCCAACCTGTACATTCCGGCGCAGGCCAAGCCTCCGTTTCCCGGCGTTCTCTTCCAGATGGGGCATGCGCTCAACGGGAAAGCCTCGCCGCTGTACCAGAAGTGTTGTCAAGGTCTGGCCCAGCTCGGCTTCCTCGTGCTCGCGTTCGATCCCATCGGGCAAGGCGAGCGCGTCTATTACCCCGATGCCTCCGGCACCCGCACCCGGCTCGGCTCGGCCGATGACGAGCACAGCGTCGCCGGGGCGCAGATGCTCCTGGCCGGCGACACCAGTTCGCGGCTTCAAGTTTGGGACGCGGTTCGCAGCCTCGACGTGCTCGCCTCGCATCCGCTGGTCAATCCCACCCGCCTTGCCTCGGCCGGCAACTCCGGCGGCGGCACGCTCACGATGCTCCTGGCCGCCGTCGACGACCGCCTCGCCGTGGCCGCGCCCTCCTGCCCCAACACGGAAAATTTCGCCTGCGCCGGCTTCAATCCTCCCGGCTCCACCGACGATGCCGAGCAGAACTTGCTGAATGCGGCCCCGCTCGGCCTGGATCGCTGGGACCTGCTTTACCCATTCGCCCCAAAGCCCTTGCTCATTCTCGTGAGCGCGCGCGACTTCTTCGGAACCTACTCGCCGAATTACCTTGCCAGCGGATGGGAGGAGTTTGAAAAGCTCGAAGGCGTCTACCGCATTCTGGGCCGGCCCGATCGCCTCGCCTGGTTCGATACGCCGCTGCCGCACGGCCTTGAGTACGCCATGCGCCTGGAGATTTACAACTGGCTTGCCCGCTGGCTGCAAGACCGGACCGAACGGATCACCGCCGAGCCTCCGGTGCGGCCGGAAGAGGATCGCACGCTCTGGGTCACGCCGAACGGCAGCGTGGTCCGCCACTTCCGCGGCGAAACGCCTTTCACCATGACCCGCCGCCGCGCGGCCGCAATCGTCACCCCGGAGAAGCTCCCGGACTTGGTTTCCCTGTTGGGCATTGACCTGCCGCCGCCCGAGCTCGCGGCCAAGAGCCTCGGCCGGGCGCCCTCGGCCCTGGCTGACGTCGAGGCTGTCGAGATCGCTGCCGCCGAGCAGGTCTGGCTCCCGGCTTGGATCTTTCATCCCCGGAGTCCCGACCCGTCCAAGCCGGCCGTTCTCGTTCTGGAGCCTTCCGGCCGCACCGCCTCGTGACGCG
>JBBIMZ010000094.1:9636-9886 GCA_037444135.1 Solibacteraceae bacterium | reverse complement strand
GATCAGCAGCACCACCACTCCGAACGCCGCCAGCAACCCGTTGATGTCGACGCGGAAGCGCTCGTAGAACTTGCGCCAGCCGTCCCTCAACCCGGGATTCAGCAGATGCACTACCAGCAGGTCGTGTCCCGGTTCGCGGATGACTGTCTCTGCGCCGGTTGCCGGATCGAGTTCGCAGCGCGTGTCCAGCCGCTCAAAGAACTCCTTCACCCGGTCCTCACTCTCGGGCCGAGTCAGCAGGCTCAGGACG
>JBBIMZ010000094.1:0-9602 GCA_037444135.1 Solibacteraceae bacterium | reverse complement strand
ACTGGACCCGGCTCAGGTAAAAGAAGACCGCGCTGGAGACGACCAGGCTGGCGAAGGCGCCGTACCGGTTCGCCCGCTTCCAGCAAATGCCGCCGAACAGGCTGATGCCCATGAAGGCGGCGATCGTCTCGGTGAACAGGAAGGCCTCCAGCACCACCTCGAGCGCCAGGGCGAACCAGACCCCGAGCAGCGTCACGACGACACCCGAAATGCGGCCTACCGCCAGGTAGTGGCGGTCGTCGCGGTCGTGCACCAGGTAGCGCCGGTAGAAGTTCTGCGTGAACAGCGCCCCGCCGTCGACGGTGAAGGCCGAACACGTGGACATGTTGGCGGCGAGCACCGAAGCGATCATCAGTCCCACCGCCCCGGGAAAGAGTAGCTCTCGCGTGGCGAAGCCGAAAGCGTCTTCGCGGTCGGCCAGCATTTGGCCCGTGCGCGTGAGCATTACCAGGACGATCAGGCCGACCAGCGCCCAGCCGACGGTGCAGAATCGCTTGACGAAATTGCCGTAGGCCATCCCGATCCGGCAGGTGCGCTCGTCCCTGCCGGTGCCGACCGCGGCGAGCTGGTGCGGCTGGGCGATGATGCCCACCAGGCCGTTGATGGTCAACATCACGATGGTGAAGACGCCGATCTCACCCGGGGTCACCAGCGAGAGCATCTCGGGCGGAAGCTCCTGCCGCATGGCCGAAAAGCCGCCGATGCGCTCGAGCCCAATGGGAATCAGCATGAAGGACAGGAAGAGAATGAAGAGGCTCTGCACGAAGTTGGTGTACGCCACCGAGAAGAGGCCGCCGAAGAAGCTGTAGGCCAGGAAAGCGACGGTCATCGCCAGGACCACCGTGTTCGAGGAGACCCACCCGCCCGTGGCCGCGCTCACCAGCTTGCCGGCTCCTTTCAGCATGGCGCCCATGTTGAAAATGAAGTAGGCCATGGCAAAGGCCGTGTAGACGGCGCCCATGAAGGTGCCGTAGCGGTCCTCATAGACCTCGCCGGTCGTCGTCCGGCGGAAGCGGCGGAACAGCGGCGCCAGGACCCAGTAAAACGGCGTGATAAAGAGGTTCTTCCACTGGTACCAGAGGCCGGAGTAGCCGGACTGGTAGACGACGCCGGCAAGCGAGACGGGCATTTCGGCGTGCGTGCCGATGCCGAACGACTGGCCGACCAGCAGCCACCAGTTGAAGCCCCGGCCGCCGAGAAAATAGTCGGACGTGACCTTGACGCGGCGGATCGCGAGCATTCCGATCAGGACGCTCAGCAGGAAATAGACGGCGATGACGGCCCAGTCGAGCCAGTGGAGTGCAGTCGGCATGGCGGCGGAGGCGACAAGCCATTATACGAAAGCCGCGCTCCCCGCGTCCTCGACCCGCGAGCCGTGCGCCTTCGTAAACTTTCGTTCCGCACGTTGACTCGCCCGCCGGCCCCGGCGCTATAATCGGATCGGTGAATTTCTCTACGACCGCGTGAGGGGTCACAGAAAATGGCGAAATTCGTCGTAGCGCTCTGCGCAATCCTCTGCTTGGTCTGGGCTCCGGACCGCGCTTCCGGCCAGGCCATCACCGCCAAGGTCGTCGGTTCGGTGGCGGATCCGTCCGGCGCCGCCGTACCCGGGGCCACGGTCTCGATCACGAACGCCGACACCGGCCAGACCCGGACGACGACAACCAACGAAGTCGGCAATTACGAATTTTCCTTCCTGCCCGTGGGCAACTACACGATGTCGGTGGAAAAAGAGGGCTTCCAGAAGACCGGCGTCCGGCAGTTCCGGCTGAGCGTCGATCAGGTGGCTCGCATCGACGTGACGTTGCAGGTCGGGCAAGTCACCGAGATCGTCGAAGTGGCCGCGGCCGCGATCGGCCTTCAGACCGAAGACGCCACCGTCGGCACCGTCATCGACAGCCAGAAAGTGGTCGAACTGCCGCTGAACGGCCGCTCGTTCGTCCAGTTGGCGCTGCTCACGCCCGGCGTCAATCCCGGTACGCCGGGCTCGATCACCGTGCGGCGCTTGCGCGGCTCGGTCGGCCAGGACGTCGGCATGTCGGCCAACGGCGCCCGCGACACGCAGAACCGTTTCTACTATGACGGAATCGAGGCGATGGACCTGGACAGCTACAGCTTCAGCTTCTCTCCCTCGATCGACGCCATCCAGGAGTTCAAGGTGCAAAGCAGCACCTATTCGGCCGAGGTCGGCGGGGCGCCCGGCGGCCAAGTCAACCTGACCACCAAGAACGGCACCAACGACTTCCACGGGACCGCCTGGTGGTTCAACCGCAACGACGCCTTCACGGCGCTGGCGCCGTTTCAGCCCTATTCGCCCAACGCAGCGCCGCCGAAGCTGAATCGCAACCAGTTCGGCGCCAACCTCGGCGGCCCGATCCGCAAGAACAACACGTTCTTCTTTTTCAACTGGGAGTCCGGCCGGCGCGTGGCGGGCAGCTTCGGTGGGACGGCCTTCGTGCCGCCGGTGCCGTACCGCTCCGGGGACTTTTCCTCCTCGAGCGCCATCATCTACGATCCGCTGACCGGGCAGCCGTTTCCGGGCAATCGCATCCCGGCCGACCGCATCCGCAACTACGCCAGGAAGTTCCTCGAATTCGTTCCCACGCCGAACGCGAGCGAGCCGGCCATCAACTTCCGCGGCAAGCCCGCTTCGGCGCCGATCGATCAGGACCAGTACATCGTCCGGATCGACCATCAGTTCTCGAGCGCCAACACGCTCTACGGCAGCTACATGTACAACATCCAGACCGACGACTCGATCCCCACGTTCGGTCCGGACACGCGTGGCAACCGCGCCCGCGCGCAGAATGCCAGCCTCACCGACGTGCACGTCATCTCCCCGTCCATGGTGAACGAGCTGCGTCTCGGCTGGCACCGGTTCTTCGAGCACGAGTTATTCGGCACAACCGACAAACCAGAGTTCGACGTGGACAACATCATCGGCCTGCCGGGCGTCTCCAAAGATCCCCGCAACTACGGCTTCCCGACCTTCAGCGGCGCCGGCTACGATTTTCCGACCACGCGCGGCATCGGCCCGCGCGACCGCTTGAACCAGCTCTGGCAGGTCTCCGACAACGTCTCGTTCCGGCGCGGGAGCCACTTCATGAAGTTCGGCGGCTACATCGCGCGGCGCAACTGGACCTTCGACGAGTCGGTCAATCCGCGCGGCTCGTTCAGCTTCGACGGGCGGACGGTTTCCGGACCGGCGGCCCCGGTGCGCGAGCACGGCTTTGCGGCGTTCCTGCTGGGCCTGGCCACGGGCGCGCAGGTCAGCGTCGAACCCTTCGCCACGCGGATGAACAACTGGTGGCAGGCCTATTACTTCCAGGATGACTGGCGCGTCAGCCCGAATCTGACGCTCAATTTCGGCCTGCGCTACGAGTACTTCTCGCCGGCGGTCCAGCGCGGCCCGGCGGTCAACTTCGATCTGGACGGGCCCGTGCCCGGCTTCACCGTCTCGCGCCAGACCTTCCATGGGTTCACGGACATCCCGGACACCTCGGACCGGCCGCCCTCGCTGGTTTACTCGGATCGCGACAACTTCGGACCGCGTTTCGGCTTCGCCTATCAGACGCCGTGGATGAAGGACTTCGTGCTTCGCGGCGGCTACGGCCTGTACTACTACCCGGAAATCACCAACAGTTGGACCACGCTGACGCTGAACCCGCCGATCGTCAAGACCTTCGAATTCACCGGTACGTTCAATAATCCGCTTCAGGTCGAGGATGCCTTTCGCCGGGGCGGCGATCCGCGCACCGGCCTGTTCGGCGCCGGAGCGCTCGATCCGCACCTGGCCGACTCCTACACGCAGCAGTGGAATCTGACCGCTCAGAAAAAGCTGCCCGCCAACATCTTCTTCGATCTGGGCTACGTCGGCTCCCGGGGCGTCAACTTGACGATGAGCTTCGACGGCAACCGGCCCATTCAAGTAGTGACTCCGGGTCCGGGCGTTCCCGGCGTCGATGCGCGGCGGCCGTTCCGCGGCTTCTCGCGGATCGGCGCGGTGAAGAGCATCGGCAACTCGACATATCACTCGATGCAGATGAAGCTGGAGCGGCGCGTCAGCCGCGGCCTGTCGCTCATCGGTTCCTGGACCTGGTCGCACGCCATCAGCAACGCCGACATCTCGAGCGTCGGCGGAGGGTTCTATCTCGGCGGCATCCAGGACATCTACAACCTGCGCGGCGACCGTGCCGACGCCACCTTCGACATCCGCCACCGGCTGTCGGTGGCGCTGCTGTATGACCTGCCGTTCTTCCGGGAGGCACGGATCCCGACAGTGCGCACGTTCCTCGGCGGCTGGCAGGTGGGGGCGATCATCACCGAGCAGACCGGTTTCGCCTCGACGTTGAGCGGGGTGGGCGACACCACCGGCACCGGCGTCAGCTCGCGCGTCAGTGTCGTGCCCGGCCAGAGCGAGCGGTTGAGCCAGCGCACCCGCGAGCGGTGGTTCAACACCGCCGCTTTCATGGAGACGCCGCTCGGCCAGTTCGGCAACGCCTCGCGCATGCCGATCCACTTGCCCGGCCTGAACCAGGTCGACTTTTCGGCGGTGAAGAACTTCCGCTTCGCCGAGCGCTACTCGCTCCAGTTCCGCGCCGAGTTCTTCAACTTCTTCAACCATGTGAATCTGGGCGCGCCGGGGCTGAACATCCGCGCGCCGAACACTTTCGGGCGGATCACCAGCGCCAGCCAGGGCCCGGGCGCCCCGAACGAGGCGCGCGTGATTCAGTTTGGGCTGAAGTTGGTGTTCTGAGGAAGCTCGCGGGCCGCAGAACGGCGGCACTCTCCGGTGCGCCGGGCGGCCCGCCAGTTCCCGTAACCTCCGGCTGGTTCCGGCGAAGAACCGGATATGGAGAAGGAGCGGAAGTTCAAAGATCGCAGCGCGATTCTGCTCTTGTCGTCCCTGGCGGCCGTGGTCGGGGGACTGTGCTGCCTGACGCCGATCGTGCTGGTTCTTTTCGGACTGGCGACCATTTCGGCGGCGGCAAGCCTGGGCAACGTGCTGTATGGAGAGTACCGCTGGCTGTTTCGCCTGGCGGCGCTCGCCTTTGTCGGCCTCGGGTTGTTCATTTATTTCCGGCGCGCCGGCGTCTGCTCGTTGGAGGCGGCGCGGCGAGAACGCAACCGGATCGTGAACGTCTCGCTGATCGTGATGATCGCCTCGATCGGGGCGTACGTGTTCTGGACCTACGTGGTGCTGCACTACTGGGGGATCCTGGCCGGCCTCCCTTGGGCGCAGTACGACGAAAGCTGGGCCACCCCGGCCGCTGGCGTACTGTTTGCCGGGGCGGTTCTGCTGGCTGCGATTTTGCGGCGGACAAAGCGCGTTAGTCAGCCGGCAGGCGCCGGGGGAGGCCCCCTGCGCAAGACTTCGTCGAGGATCTCCGGGATTTCAAAGACCGCACGGTTGTGAATTTGCCGGGCGCGGGCCCGGTACTGTTCCAGCCGGCCGGGCGCCAGCAGTTGCCGGACGGCTCGCGCCACATGGCGGAAACTGCGGACGACGATGCCGAGCCG
This sequence comes from Solibacteraceae bacterium, assembly GCA_037444135.1. GTDB lineage: Bacteria > Acidobacteriota > Terriglobia > Bryobacterales > Bryobacteraceae > CALKXJ01. Next base: position 4,082 of record JBBIMZ010000094.1, on the reverse strand, counting down.
GTTCCGGCGGATCCAGTCGGCGTTGTAGCGCTCCTGGGGCATCGTCCAGGCGTTCTGTTCGACGATCACCGGCAGGTCCATCTCGAGCGCCTCGCTGATGCTCCCCGGGCCGGGCTTGCCGATGAAGAAGTCGGCCAGGCGCATCAAGTACGGGATTTCGTTCGTAAAGCCCTCGACCCAGAAGCGGTAGGGACGCCGGGCCGCGCGGAGGCGGCGGACGAGCTCTTCATTGCGCCCGCAGACGAAGATCACTTGCACGTTGCCTGCGACCGTCTCCAGCCGGCGCGCGATCTGGAGCATCTTCACGGATCCTTCCCCGCCGAACAGGACCAGTCCCGTGGGTGTTTCCGGATCCAGGCCGAGGCGGCCCCGCTCCGCAGCGCGGTCAACCGGCCGCTCTTCGAAGAACTGCGGGCGGAGAATCATGCCGGAGACGCGATAGATGTTCTCGGGCGGGTGACCGAGCTCGCGGGCCTGCTCGACGGCTTGGTCCGTGCCGCAGACCAGATACTGCGGCTGGCGCTCGATCCAGAAGTTGGGCGGAATGTCGGCCAAGTCGGTGAGAATCGTCACAAAGGGCGCCTCGGGGTTGGCGCGGCGGAGCGCCTGGCACAAGGCACGGTTAAAGTTCGGGATCAGGGAAACGACCAGGTCGGGCGGCTGACGGCTCCAGAACTCCTCGAGAATGGCCACCTGCCGGGGATGGAAGTAGCGAATCCCGGCCCGCAGCCCGGCGCGCAGCCAGTCCATGCCGAGCGTCCAGTTTTTGCGCAACAGCACGTTGTAGACGTCCTGGACGCGATAGCCGGTAAGCTTTCGGCACCAGTCGATCGGGTCGAGTAGTTCCTGAAGGTTGACCAGGCGGAGCTTCCAAGGCCGGCCCTGCCGCTCGATGACGCCCTTGAGCGGTTGCGGCGGCCCGATGGCCCCCGCCGGCGTCGAAATAAAAGAAGTCGATCCTGTGCTGCAAGTCCCCATCGTAACGGCTTCGGGAAAGCGGCCGATTCACCGACATTTGACGAAGCTGTCATCGTGCGCTCACCGAGGGAGGCCGATAAATCGGCTATGACGCTCCGGCGGCTGTCGGGCCGCATTCGTTACACTGAAACGAGGCAGGCGATGCTAGAGTTCATCACGACGCGCGACCTCCGGCTCATGCGGAGAGTGAACCGCTGGCCGGCGCCCAAGTGGGTCCGCATGTGGATGATCTGTGCGACGCGCGGCGGGGATGGCTGGCTGTGGTACGTGATGGGCCTGGCGGTGCTGCTGTTCGGCGGTGCGGAGCGGTTCGCCGCCGTGGGCGCCGCGGCGCTGGCCTCCGGGGCTGGCATCGCTCTGTTCTTATGGTTGAAGCGGCTCGCCGGGCGGCGGCGGCCGTGTCATTTCGAGGCGCACTGCTGGGCGAGGCTTCTGCCGCCGGATCAATTTTCGTTCCCCTCGGGCCACTCGATCACGGCGTTTGCGGTGGCCACCTCGCTCGGCTTTTTCTATCCCGGGCTGATGGCCGGTCTGCTGTTCTGCGCGGCCAGCGTGGCGGTTTCGCGCGTCCTGCTGGGAATGCACTTTCTGAGCGACGTCGTGGTGGGCTCCCTGCTGGGAGTGTCGCTCGGTTACTGGGCTTTTGCCGTTTTCGGCTGAAGCCAGGCCGGCCGATGCTGCTCCGGAACGCCCTTCTGTTAGCTTCGCGGCAGAAGTGGCTCCGGCGGTGGGTGGAAGACTCGCCGGTGGCGCGCCGGCTGACACGGCGCTTCGTGGCCGGCGAGACACTCGAGGACGGGCTGGCGGTGTGCGCCAGGCTCAACCGGGAGGGGATCCTGGCGACCCTGGACCACCTCGGCGAGAACGTGGCTTCAGCCGAAGAAGCGGCCGCTTCCCGCGATGCTTATCTGGCCGCCCTGGATGCGATCGCAACCCGCGGACTCCAGGCCACCGTGTCGATCAAACTCACCCATTTCGGTCTGGATTTCTCCGAGCAAGCCTGCCGGGATTATGTGACCAGCGTGGTCCGGCGCGCGCGCGAGCGGGACAATGCCGTCGAGATCGACATGGAATCGTCGGAATACGTCGACCGGACGCTGCGCCTCGTGACCGACCTGCACGAGGCCTTCGGCTGAGTCCGGGCGGTCATTCAGGCTTATCTGCGCCGCAGCGAAGCTGACCTGGAGATGCTGTTGCGGCGCGGCATCCCTGTCCGGCTCTGCAAGGGCGCTTACCGCGAGCCGGCGGCGATCGCTTTTGTCCGCCGTCGCGACATCAACGCGAATTACCTGCGCCTGGCGCGCCTCTTGCTCGCCGGCGGCCTTCATCCGGCGTTTGCGACGCACGACGAGCGCATGATCGCCGAGGTGGTCCGCATGGCCGGCGAGCGCGGCATGAATCCGGACGGGCTCGAATTCCAGATGCTGTACGGGATCCGCCGGAGCCTCCAGCAGAGCCTCGCGCGCCGGGGCTTTCGGGTGCGGCTGTACGTGCCGTATGGCGTGGCTTGGTATCCCTATCTGATGCGGCGTCTGGCGGAACGGCCCGCCAACTTGCTGTTCCTGTTGAAGAACCTCGTGCGGCGGTGAACGATGGCGAAGGCGTGGCGCACCGTCGGAGCGGTTTTCATCCTGGCCGTGCTCGCCGGCGCGGCTGTCTGGCTCGCCCCGGCGTATGTTCGGCACTTCCGCTTCGAGCGCGCACTGGAGGCGGTGCTCGCCGAACCGGGCATCGCGCGGCGCCCCGTCGAGGCCGTTCAGGTGGCGGTGGCGGCCCGGGCGGCCTCGCTGGGTATCCCCATCAAGCCGGAACAGGTCCGGGTGGAGCGGCGCGGGGGCCGGATGCGGGTCGAAGTCCGGTACATGGTACGCGTCGACCTGCCGCTCTACACGGTGGACCTGCACTTCCAGGCTCACGGCGGAGCGCGCTGAACGGCAGCCGGATTGCTGCCGCGTGAGACAATGGTTTGTAAGGAGAGTCAGTGAAACCGACAACCGGCGGTCGCCCGCGCCTTCCGGCGAAGCGGGCGCGGACGTCGTTGCTCGCGTTCTTGCTGCGCCCGGCGGGGAAGGTCCTTTTGGCCTCGGCAGTCCTGCTGCTGACGCTCGGCGCCATCACGCTGAGCTTTTTCTATCTCCGCTTCGCCCGGCTGATCGACCAGAAGCTGGCCGAAGGCCCGATCGGCAGTTCGGCGATGCTGTTTGCCGCACCGCGCAAGGTGACCGTGGGGGACGAGGTGAGCATCGAGGAGCTGGCTGCTGAGCTGGAGCGCGCCGGCTACACCCAGTCGCAGACCAACCTCCTGGGCTGGTATCACGTCCGTCCTGATGCGCTCGAGATCTTTCCCGGCCGGGAGTCCTTTCTCGGCGAGGGCGGCGCCACGATCAAATTCTCGGGCAACCGGGTAGTGCAGATCATTTCGCTGCGGGACAACACCGAGCGGACCGAAGTGTACCTGGAACCGGAACTGGTGACGAATCTGTTCGCGCGCAACCGGGAAAAGCGGCGCTTGGTGAAGTTCCAGGATATTCCGAAGGTGCTCGTCGACGCGGTGATCGCGGCCGAGGACAAACGCTTCTTCCACCACTCCGGATTCGATCCGATCCGGGTCATCAAGGCGGCGTACGTGAATCTGCGCGAGCAGGAGATTGCGCAGGGCGCCTCCACGCTGAGCATGCAGCTGGCCGGAGACCTGTGGCTGGACCGGCGGGAGCGCACCTGGAAGCGCAAAGCCGGCGAAGTGCTGATCACCCTGCATCTGGAACGGAAGCTGACCAAGCAGCAGATCTTCGAATATTACGCCAACCAGATCTACCTCGGGCACATCGGCAGTTTCGCGATTCACGGGTTCGGCCAGGGCGCCCAGGCTTACTTTGCCAAGGACATCCGGCATCTGACGCTGCCGGAGGCGGCTCTTCTGGCCGGTTTGCCCCGAGGGCCGGGCCTGTACAATCCGTTTCGCAACCCCGAGCGGGCTAAGGCGCGGCGCAACTGGGTGCTGGGACAGATGCGCGAGATCGGGGCGATCAGCGAGGAGCAATACCGGGCTGCGGTCGAAGCGCCGCTCGGCGTGACGATGGGCGGCACGGAAGCCGGCGACGCGC
>JBBIMZ010000093.1:0-9966 GCA_037444135.1 Solibacteraceae bacterium | reverse complement strand
CGCAGGCTTGCAGGCTCCGCGCCACTTCGTAAGTGAAATCCACATGGCCCGGCGTGTCGATCAGGTTTAACTGGTAGGTCCGGCCGTCGTCGGCCCGGTAGTTCAGCCTTACCGCGTGAGCCTTGATCGTGATGCCCCGCTCCCGCTCCAGATCCATCGAATCGAGCACCTGCTCGGTCATCTCCCGGTCCGACAGCGCCCCCGTCGCCTCCAGCAGCCGGTCGGCCAGCGTCGATTTGCCGTGATCGATGTGCGCAATGATGCTGAAGTTACGGATGCGGGAAGGATCCATGCGGTAAGATAAAGCTCAGAATTCGATTATCTCACGCGGCGCTCCGCGGCCGCCGGAACCGGCTATGATGTCGCACACCATCATCGAAGGCTCGCTCGACGCCAGGGGACTGAAATTCGCCATTATTGTCAGCCGCTTTAACAGCTTCGTGACGGACCGCCTGCTGGCTGGGGCGCTCGATGCGCTGAATCGCACCGGCGCGCAGCCGGAAAACATCGAGATCGTCCGCGTGCCCGGCTCCTGGGAGCTGCCCGTCACCGCCGCCGAGATCGCCCGCCGGCGCCGCCATGACGCCATCATCTGCCTGAGCGCGGTCATCCGCGGCGATACCCCGCACTTTGACCACATTGCGGCCGAGGCCAGCAAGGGGCTGGCCCAGACGTCGCTTGAGACGGGCGTCCCGATCGCCTTCGGCGTGCTGACCACCAACACGCTCGAGCAGGCCATCGACCGCGCCGGCGCCAAGAGCGGCAACAAGGGCTTCGACGCCGCCATGAGCGCGGTCGAGATGGGAAACCTGATGCGCCGGCTGCGCGCCCAGACTTGAACCGGATCCGCCATGCCCTCCCGCCGCCGGTCGCGCGAGCAGGCCCTTCAGATCTTGTACCTGTGGGACATGCGGCGCCAGCCGTTGGAGGAGATCGTGAAGTCGATTTACGGCGCGCTCGCCGATGAGGAGACCCGGCTCCAGCCCCGGCCCGACCCGTTCGCCGAGGAACTGGCTCGCGGCGCGATCGAGGAGGTTTCCGAACTGGACCGGCACATCCTGGAGCATTCCGAGCACTGGAGACTGGAGCGGATGTCGGTCGTCGACCGCAATATCCTGCGCCTCGCAGTTCATGAGATGCTCCGCCGGGAGACTCCCCATCCCGTGGTCATCGACGAGGCGCTCGAGCTGGCCCGCCGCTTCTCCTCCGATCAGTCGGTCGCGTTCATCAACGGGGTGCTCGACGCCGTGCGTAAGAGCCTGGTCGGCCACGCAGGCCGGTCTTGAGGAGGTTCGATGGGCTACGATTGCCTCACCGTCACGCATGACGGCGCCGCGGCGGTCCTCACTCTGAACCGGCCGCAGCGCCGCAATGCGCTCTCGCTCCGGTTGATGGAGGAACTTATCGCCGCGCTCGACGAGGTTCAGGCCGATCCGGCCGCGCGCGCCGTCATTCTGGCCGCCTCCGGCGAAGTCTTTTCTTCCGGCCATGACCTGACGGAGATGCGGCAGGCGACCCTCTCCGGGCACCGCCGCCTGTTCGATGTCTGCACGGCCCTGATGGCGAAGATCCAGTCGATCCCGCAGCCCGTGATCGCCGAAGTCCAGGGGCTGGCTACGGCCGCCGGCTGCCAGCTCGTGGCCTCCTGCGACCTCGCCGTCGCCAGCGAGCGCGCCGCTTTCGCCACGCCTGGCGTCCGCATCGGTCTGTTCTGTAGCACTCCCATGGTGGCGCTCACGCGAGCCGTCGGCCGCAAGCGCGCCATGGAGATGCTGCTCACGGGCCGGGCGATCGACGCCCGGACGGCGGCCGAATGGGGCCTGGTGAATCGGGTCGTCCCGCACGAGTCGCTGCGCGAGGAGACGCGGCGGCTGGCGGCGGAGTTCGCCCAGGCCTCGCCGCTCGTCATCTCGCTCGGCAAGCAAGCCTTTTACGCCCAGATCGAACTCGACCAGGCTCGGGCGTACGCCTACGCCAAAGAGGTCATGACGATGAACGCTCTCGCCGCCGACGCCCAGGAAGGCATCGCGGCCTTTCTCGAGAAGCGTTCCCCCTGCTGGACGGGCAAATAAAGCCGCCCGGCGGGCGTAGTATTCAAGAGGAGGTTTCAATGACCGAACTCGCCCGACTCGCCGGCGTCTTTTGGGATCCCAGACCCGTCTACGCAGACTTGGCCGCCCGCCCGCGCTGGTGGGCGCCGATCCTCCTCACCACGCTGGCCGCCCTCGCCTTCCTGGCAGCCTTCTCGAACCGGGTCGGCTGGGAACAGTTCCTGGAACAGGAGTTCCGCACCAATTCCCGGCTACAGCAGCTTCCCGCCGAGCAGCAGCGCGAGATCATCGCCCGCCAGGCGAAGATCGTCGGCGTCACCAGTTACGCGGGCGCCGTCGTCGGCACGGTTGGGGTCTGCCTGCTGGTGGCAGGCATCTTCCTGTTCGTGTTCCGCTCCTTGGCCGGCGCGGAGTTGAGCTTTCGCCAGTCGCTTTCCATCACCGCGTACTCGTTCCTGCCCCACGCCGTGGCCTCGGCGCTCGCCATCGTCGTGGTGACGCAGGCCGATCCGGCAGACTTCGACCTGCGGAACCCGCTAATGTTGAATGCTTCCTGGCTGGTTCGTTCCGAGAGCGCGCCGGCGTGGCTGCGCACGCTCGCCGCCTCGTTCGACCTGTTCGCGATCTGGACGCTGCTGCTGCTGGCGCTGGGCTATTCGGTCGCCGCCGGCAAGCTTGCCTACCGCAAATCGCTCGCGCTCGTGCTCGCCGTGTGGGGCTTCTACGTCGCTCTCAAGACGGCGTGGAGCGCCTTGGTTGGTTAAGCCCGCCCGGCTTGACAGCGTTTCCTCCGAGCGGCTATCTTGCAGGTAATAAATTTTGGGGAGGCCTCAGCGAGTATGGTTCGCAAACCGGTGTTGCGTCTTTTCGGCGTCGCCATCCTCTTCCTGCTGTCGGCGGTTTCCTCCGCCGGCCAGAACATCAGCGGCTCGATCCTTGGCTCTGTCCGCGATTTGACCGGAGGGGCTATCGTCGGCGCCGCGGTGACCGTAGCCAACGAGGAGACGGGCGTCAGTTTCCGCAGCAAGACCAACGAATCCGGCGACTATGTCGCCCCGAACCTGGCGCCCGGCAGCTACTCGATCACCGCCGAGTTCGAGGGCTTCAAGCAGGCGACGGCCAAAGGGATTCGCCTGCTGGCGAACCGGGCGGCGCGCGTCGACTTGACGCTGGAGCCGGGCGCCGTGACGCAGTCCATCGAAGTCCGGGCGGCGGCGCCGGTGATCAATTCGGAAAATGCGACGATCGGCAACATCCTCGAATCGGCGGTCATCACCGCGATTCCCCTGAACGGGCGGAGTCTGGACCGCCTCATCCGCATTTCCGCGGGCGTGACCACCGACAGCGCCTCCAACCCGCGCGTGGCCGGCAGCGGCTACTGGGGCGGCATCCAGTTCAACGTGGACGGGGTGACGTATAACGACACGGGCAACGGCGGCGGGGCCTACTCCTACCGCCACGGCTTGACGACCTTCCCCTCGATCGACTCGATCAGCGAGTTCAAGATCGATTCCAACAACCAGAAAGCCGAGTTCGAAGGCTCGGTCGCGGCCACCGTGGTCACCAAGTCGGGAACGAACGAACTCCACGGTTCGCTTCTCTGGTTCAACCGCAACAAGGAATATGCGGCCAAGAACTTCTTCGCCACGGGCTTGCCCAAACCTCCGTTCAACCGCAACGAGTTCGGCTATAGCGTCGGCGGCCCCATCGCCAGGAACAGGACCTTCTTCTTCCACTCTTATGAGGGCCTGCGCGAGCGCACCTCGCCTACCTATACGCTCTCGGTGGCCACTGCGGCGATGCGGGCGGGCGATTTCACCGGCCTGCCCGTCATCGTCGACCCCATGAACGGACAGCCGTTCCCCAACAACCGGATCCCGGCCGGGCGGATCGATCCGCGGGCCAAGGCGCTGATCGACTGGGTGCCCTTGCCGAACCAGCCCGGCACGGGCCCGGCGGGCACGCTCTCCAACTACGTTTTCAACAACAAGAACATCGCCGACATCAACCGTTATTTGGCGCGCGTCGACCACCGGTTCTCGGATCGGGATTCGATCTGGATCAATCTGAATCACTCCAAGGGTGATCCTTACTTCGTGGCGCAGGCCTATCCGCCTCGGTACGGCTCCTGGCAGAGCGGCGGCTACTCCGTTCAGAGCGCCAACGCCACTTACATGCGCAATTTCAGCCCCACGGCGCTGAACGAGTTCCGTTTCGGCTTCCTGCGCCAGGTCAACCATCGCCTGGGCATGAATCGCGATTTCGATCCCCGCTCCCTGTTCCCGGATCTTTACCCGGTGCCTTACGGCGGGCTCCCGCAGATCAACATCACGAGTCACGTCTCGATCGGCGACTACGGCGTCGGACCCGAAGGGGCCAACCCGCGCCGGACCCGCCAGTTCATCGACAACTTCACGCTCATCCGTGGCCGCCATACCATCAAGACCGGATTCGACTTTGCCAACCACCGGGCCGGCGGCTTCCCCGCCACGCCGGGTCTGGGCGGCTGGGCTGCGAATCAAGCCGGGCTCGGGCGTTTCTCCTTCAACGGGCGCTATACGAACGACAACCCCGCACGCGCCGCCCAGCCGGCCCACGCTTTCGCCGACTTTCTCCTGGGCTATCCCAACTTCACCTATCGTTCGACCAGCAGCCCGCCGCTGGGGCTGTACTCGACCCGGTACAGCGCTTACGTTCAGGACGACTTCCAGATTTCCTCCCGCCTGACGCTCAACATCGGCCTTCGCTACATGGTGCAGACGGCCTGGAAAGAGCGCGATCGCGCGATGGCTAACCTCGATTTCGCCACCAGCCGCCTGGTTATCGGCGGAGATCGCATCCCTTCGCTGGCCATTCCGCGTCTGGTCCAAGCCTATCCGATCGCTCTGGCCAAAGACGCCTCGCTTCCCGCCGACCTCATCCAGACCGATTTCAACAACTTCGGGCCGCGACTCGGCCTGGCCTTTCGTCCCTTCGGCGACAACCGCACCGTCGTCCGCGCCGGCTTCGGCACGTACTACAACTTCCTGCCCGTCTTCATCGGCTTTCTCCAGCTGGGTTTGAGCAATCCGCCGTTCCTGCTGGCGGAAACGTTTGAGGCTTCGCCCGGCCGCACCCCTTCGCTCACGCTTGAGCGTCCCTTCCCCGGCGGCGGCGCCATCTCGCCCAACCCCAGCATCTTCGCTGTCGAACGCAACGCCCGAAACGCCGAGTCCTATCAGTGGAACGTGACGCTCGAGCGCGAACTGCGGCCGCGGCTCGCCGTTCGCGCATCCTATGTGGGCAACAAGAGCACGCACCTGCCGTACTACCAGGCCGAGATCAACCTCCCCCGCCAGCAACAGGCCGGCGCCATCCAGCCGCTGCGCCCCTACCAGCCCTGGTCCGGCGTCCTCGTGCTGGCAACCGGCGGCGACTCGAACTTCCACCAGCTCCAGCTCGAGGCGCTGCAGCGATACTCGAGCGGCCTGACGTTCCAGGTCGAGTACTCCTGGAACCGCGGCCTGGATAACGTCCCCATCGTCGGCGGGCCGCAGAACCCGCACAACGCGCGCGGCGATCGGGGCAATTCCGAGCAGGTCCGCCGCCACATCTTCACCGCGGCTTACTCCTACGAATTGCCGTTCGGCCCCGGAAAGCGCTTTGCGAACGTGCGGGGCGCGCTCGGCCAGATCATCGGCGGCTGGCAGATCGCGGGCATCACCTATTTGCGCACCGGACCACCGTTTTCGGTCAGCTTCAACGCCACGCTCCCGGGCTGGCTGGGCGGCCGCGCCGATCTCGTGCGCGATCCGAAGCTGCCCCGCTCGGAGCGCTCGATTTATCGCTGGTTCGATCCGGGGGCCTTCGCCGTTCCGGCGCCGTACACGTGGGGCAACTCGGCACGCAACCTGCTGTTCGCTCCCGGCGATATCGTCTTCGACGTCAGCCTGCTGAAGGACTTTTCGATCGCCGAGAGGGCCAAGGTCCAGTTCCGCGCCGAGTTCTTCAACCTGCCCAACCACGCCAACTTCGGAGCGCCGGCGGCCAACATCTCCGTAACCGGCTCGGTCGGCCGCATCACGAGCGCGGGCCCGCCGCGCGAGATTCAGTTCGGCTTGAAAGTGCTGTTTTGACCGCGGCAGCCTTGGCTGGCGCGCCGGCTTGAACGCCGGGTTCGGATCTGGTCTACTCAAAGCATGAAGTCCGTCTCCGCGCTTGTGCTGTCTGCGTCGGTGGCCGCCGCGGCCGGCGTCGCCTTCCACCAGGGTCCCGAGAGCATCCGAATCGATGTGGACGGCCAGGCTTTCACAGAGCTGTTCTTCGGCCCCAAGACGGGCAAGCCTTACCTGCATCCGCTGCGTTCGGCTTCCGGCAAGATCGTCACGCGCCTCTATCCGATGCAGGTCGTCGAAGGCGAGCGCCATGACCATCCGCACCATCAGGGGCTGTGGTTCGCCCACGGCGACGTGAACGGTGTCGATTTCTGGTCGGCGACGGCCGAGCGGCAGGGCGGCAAGTTCGGGCGCATCGTGCTCAAGAAGATCCGGCGTCTGGCTCCGGGCGCTGCGACCGGGACGCTCGAAGCCGATTTCGACTGGCTGGCGCCGGACGGCGCCGTGCTGCTGACCGAAACAAGGACGATGACCGTTCACGCTCACCCGGCGCTCCGCATCCTCGACTTCGACATCGTGCTCACCGGCGTCCAGAGGGCACGCTTCGGCGACACCAAGGAGGGCACTTTCGCCATCCGCGTGGCCGAGTCGATGAACGAGGCGCATACGGGAAGGCTGGTGAACGCCGAAGGCGCCTCCGGCGAAAAGAACGTCTGGGGCAAGCGCGCCCCGTGGGCCGACTACAGCGGCCAGGTCGAGGGCGAAACGCTCGGCATCGCGATCTTCGACCACCCGTCGAGCTTCCGCCATCCGACCTACTGGCACGCGCGCGCCTACGGCCTCTTTGCGGCCAACGTCTTCGGCGAGCGCGACTTCACCGGAGACAAGAGCCGGGACGGCGGCGCCGTGCTCGAGCCGGGGGCCAAGTGGCGCTTTCGCTACCGGGTGGTGATTCATCCCGGAGACGCGGCCGCGGCCAACGTGTCCGCGCTCTACGCCGAATACGCCGGCCGGTGACCGAGGCGCGGCTCAAGCCGAGCGCATCATCTCTTCCCAGGTGACTTCGCGCTTGTACTCGTAAGCCATGCGGCCGAGAATCGCCGCCAGGGTACTCTCGGCGGCCTCCGGGGCCATGTTGTACGGCTTGCGTTCGATGATGCTCGTAAAGAACGCCTCGACGGCGTCGATCGTGATCTCGCGCTTGGAATCGGCCCTCTGGATCAGGCTGCGGTCGCGCAGGTCGTCGGCGTTGGTGAGCGGGGAAGTGGGAATCGGCCCGTGCCACTTGAAGTACGTCCGCGCCGTCTCGAGCATGCCCTGCGAGCCGTAGAACTGCTCCTTGACGTCGCGGAAGCCCGCCGTGAACTTGATCGACAGCAGCCAGCCGGTCAGCCCGCCGGGGTACGTGTAAATGATGTCGTGATGGTCGCTGGTCCAATCACCGTAAGGCACCGGATAGCGCAGGCCGCCGCGGCCGACCGCGCTCAGAGGGCGCGCTTGGGCGAACCAGTTCAGCGTGTCGATGCCGTGGCAGTCCTGCTCGACAATCGGCCCGCCCGACAGATCGGTCCAGCGGCCCCAGTTGCGGATCCGCTCTTCCTCGGGCGGGTACTTGGATTCGAAGCGTTCCGGCGGCGGGCCGCCGAGGATCCAGTAGCTGAGCATCAGCGTCATCTTGCCGATCTTGCCGTCCCGCAGGATCTTCAAAGCGGCCAGGTACTCCGGGCTGAAGCGTTGCTGGAAGCCGAACTGGATCGTCTTGGACGGGTCGGCCTTCCCGGCGGCGCGCATCAGCCGCTTGACGCCCGCCACGTCGGCGCCGGCGGGTTTCTCGCAGTAGATGTGTTTGCGCGCCGCGACGGCCGCTTCGAAATGCTCCGGATGCAAGTAAACCGGAGTGGCGATCAGCACCGCGTCCACGTCGCCCGCCTCGAGCAACTCGCGGTAGTCGCGGTAGGCGCGGGCTTTGTCGGCGCCGGGCACCTGGGTCTTGGCCAGGTCGATCCGGTCCGGAAAGATGTCGCAGATCGCCGTCAGCCGCGCTCTCGGGTCGCGCGCCATGTGGCCGCCGACGTAACGGCCGCGCCCGCCGGTCCCGATGATGCCGAAGGTCACGGCGGAATTGGCTTGCGAACCGAAGGCGGTCTCGGGCTTGGGAATCATCACGTTCGCCGCGGCGCCGGCCAGAGCGCGCCGCCGGGTGATGCCTGGCATGGAATCCTCCTCGAGCCGGGTCAGTCGAGATCGATATCTTTCAGCGGGCGCCCGGCGTCCGGCTTCTCTTTGGCTTGCTTGAACAGCTCATCGAACTTCTTGGCGAGCACTTCGCGGTGGGTCTTCTGCTCCTCGAGCGACTTTCGGAAGACTTCCTCGCGCCGCGCGGCTTCGCCCTTCAGGCGCGCCACCGCCGCCGTGAGATCTTCGACCGGAGCCGGCTTTTCCTTTTCCCGGTGTGTAATCACCGCCCGGGTGGCCGGGTCGATCTTCAGCGTCGCCTCGCAGCACGGACACTGAACTTCGAACATCTCGCTGCGTGCTTTCGGCATATCGAGATCTTAGCGCAAACGGCGGCGGGCGGCGTGCGAAAATAGCGCGGAGAGGCTCAAGCGCATGGGAAAGACACTTTTGCTCGCGTGGATCGTCGTGATGGCGGCGGCCGGCGCCGACCGGCGCGTGATCGTTCCGCCCGCAGGACCCAAGCCGGTCGGTCCGTACAGCCCGGGCATCCTGGTCGGAGATTACTTGTATGTGTCCGGTCAAGGCTCCCGCACGCCAGACGGCCGGGAACTTGGGGACTTCGAACAGCGGGCCCGCCAGTGCCTGGAGAACGTCAAGGCGATCGTCGAAGCGGCGGGCCTGACCATGGAGCACATCGTCTACGCCCACCTCTACCTGGACAACATGGCCAACCTGGGCGTAGCGGACCGGATCTGGCGAGCCTACTTCCCCAAAGATCCGCCGGCGCGGGCGGTCGTGGGCGTCAAACGCATGCCGACTGATACGCCGATCGAGATAACCGTCGTGGCGGTGCGCGACCTCAAGCACAAGAAGGTGATCGAGCTCGCGCGCGGCGAAGGCCGCGCCGTGCTCACGCATGACCGGCTGTACCTGGCCGCCGTCCACGGCAGGGATCCGGCCACGGGCAAGCCGCCCGCCGATCCGGCCGAGGAAGTGCGCATCGCGCTCGAGCGGGCCCAGAAGGTCTTGAAGGCCGCGGGCCTAAGCCTGGCTCACATGGTCTTCATCAACCCCTATTTGACGGCCGCCATGCCGATGGAAGTGATGAATAAGGTCTACGCGCGCTATTTCGAGTTCGGCAACACGCCGGCGCGGGCGACGCTGCGGATGAACGAACTGCCGGAAGGATCGAATTTCGAGCTGACCGGGGTGGCCGTGCGGGACCTGGCGCAGCGGCGGGCCGTCCGGCCGAAGAACATGGCCCCCAGCCCGACGGCCAGCCCGTGCGTCTTCGCCGGCGATACGCTGTTCTGCTCGGCCAAGAGCGGCTTCATTCCGGGACCGAACAGCGGCATCTGGGCTCCGGACGTGGAGCTTCAGGTGCGCCAGAGCATGCGCAATCTGCTCGACGGCCTCGAAGAGGCGGGTCTGGACTTCTCGCACGTGGTGGCGGCCAACGTCTACGTGGACGATCTGAACGAGTTCTCCAAAATGAACGCGGTCTACGGCTCGTACTTCACCTCGGCGCCGCCGACGCGCACCACCGTGCAGCCGCTGGCGCCCGTCGAGCGCAAACCGGACGACAAGGGCCGCTGGCCGATGCTGGAGCAGATCTCGCTGATCGCCGTGAAGTAGCGGGCCCG
>JBBIMZ010000092.1:0-10004 GCA_037444135.1 Solibacteraceae bacterium | reverse complement strand
ACACCGGCGCGCCCAACAGCGGCACGCTGACCTCGCCGGTCATCGACCTCACCAGCGCGCACTCGCCGGTGCTGGTCGTCGACCTGTTCCTCGCCATCGAGTCGTTCAGCGGCTTCGACATCGCCAACATCGAGGTCTTCGACGACGCCGAAGAAGTTGGGTCGCTGAAGGATCACGGCGGCGGTCCGGCCGTCCACCTTGCGCTCGAGGTCGGCCAGATCCGCCGAGCCCAGCTCGCGGTCGTAGCCGAACTCCTCGATCACCACCCCCTGGCTCTTGCCGTAGGTGTGGAGCACGGCCCGGTACTCCGGATGCAGCGATCGCGCGACGACGACGCGGTCGCGGCGCGTCAGGCGCATCGCCATCAGCGCGGCCTCGGGCACGGCGGTCGAGCCGTCGTACATGGACGCGTTGGCCACTTCCATGCCCGTGAGCTGGCACATCATCGTCTGGAACTCGAAGATCGTGGCCAGCGTCCCTTGCGAAATTTCGGCTTGGTAGGGCGTGTAGGCGGTGAGGAACTCGCCTCGGGAGACGACCACGTCGACGAGAACCGGCCGGTAATGGTAGTAGACCCCGGCGCCGAGGAAGCAGGGCCAGCCAGTCACATTCTCGGCGCCGCGGGCGCGGAAGTAATCGAGGATCTCGTACTCGGAACGGCCCGGCTCGAGCGCCAGCGGCCGGCCGAGCAACACCTCCGGCGGAAGCTGGCGGTACAGGTCGGCTTCCGAGGCGAGGCCGCAGGCCGCGAGCATCTCGCGGCGTTCCTGGTCAGAATGAGGTAAGTACCGCAATCAGGGTTGCGCTGCGCTCCCTTCTATGTAGGATTGATATTCGGCGGCTGTGAGCAGCCGGTCGAGCTCGTCCGGCGCCGACAACTTCACCTTCACCATCCATGCCTCCCCGTACGGGTCCTGGTTGACCTTTTCCGGGGCTTCGGCCAGCGCCGTGTTGACTTCCACGACTTCCCCGGTGACAGGCGAATAGACGTCGGAAACCGCCTTGACCGATTCAACCGAGCCCATGCTTTTGCCGGCCACGACCGCATCGCCCGGCCGGGGCAGGTCGACGTAGACGATGTCTCCCAGTTCTTTCTGGGCGTAATCGGTGATGCCGATCGTCGCGATTCCGCCTTCGACCAGGACCCACTCGTGGTCTTTCGTGTAGCGGTAACTTTCCGGATACATTTATGATTTCCCCCGTTGATAAAAGGGCGTCGGGACCACGACTGCTTCCACCGGCTGGTTTCGGATTAGGATCTCGAGAGTTTGTCCCGGCTCGGCGTAGGCGGCCGGGAGGCAGGCCAGCCCGATATTCTTTCCCAGCGTCGGCGAGGGGCCGCCGCTAGTGACCCAGCCCGCGGGTCCGCCGCCGGCCCGCACTTCGTAGCCGTCGCGGGCGATGCCCCGGCCGCGCATCTCGAAGCCGGCGATCCGGCGCCGCACGCGCTCTTTGGCGGACACGAGCGCGGCGCGGCCGAGGAAGTCGCCTTTGTCGAACTTGACGATCCAGGCGAGGCCCGCCTCGAACGGGTTGATCGAGGCGTCGATTTCGTGCCCGTAGAGAGCCATCTTGGCCTCGAGACGGAGCGTGTTGCGCGCGCCGAGCCCGCACGGTCGGATGCCGAACTCGGCCCCCGCTGCGAGGATGGCTTCCCAGGTGCTCTCGGCGCCGTGCGGGGCGATGTAGATCTCGAAGCCGTCTTCGCCCGTATAGCCGGTGCGGGCGATGCGCGCCGGCCGGCCGCACACCTCGCCGTCCACGAAGTGATAGTAGCGGATCTCGCGGAGACGGACGCTGCTGAGCTTTGCGAGCGTCGCCTCGGCTTTAGGCCCCTGAACGGCGAGCTGGACGTAGCGATCGCTGGCGAAGTCGACCTCGGCGTCGAAGCGGTTGATCGAGCGCAGATGCTCGTAGTCCTTTTCCTGATTGGCGGCGTTGACGCACAGAAAGAAGTGATCCGCGGCCACGCGGTGGACCAAAATATCGTCGACGAAGCCGCCGTGATCGTAAAGGAGCGCGGAATACTGGGCCCGCCCGTCGGTGAGCCGCGCGGCGTCGTTCGGCGTGGCGAAGTTGACCAGGCGCAGCGCTTCCGGCCCGCGGATCTCGATCTCGCCCATGTGGCTCACGTCGAACAGGCCGACGGCGCGGCGTACGGCGTGGTGCTCGTCGAGGATGCTCGTGTACTGCACGGGCATCTCCCAGCCGCCGAAATCGACCATGCGCGCGCCTAAACGGCGGTGAACGGCGTTGAGAGGCGTCGCCCGGAGCGGGCCCGGCTGGTTCATTGAAATGCCCAATCTAGCAAGGGCTTCGAGACGGTGTCAAACCGCTGCGAGCCGTTTGTCCGGCAGGTCCGGAGTGGGGCTACACTGGCTTGTTACCCGAAAGCGGAGGACTGCGAATGAGCCGATTGCCCGCCATTCTGGCGCCGGTCTGGGCCTGCGCCGCATTCGCCCAGCCGCGCTGGACGCACACCGATGTGTTCACCGCCGGAACCGAAGGCTACCACTCGTTCCGGATCCCGGCTATCGTCACGGCTGCCGGCGGCGCGCTCGTCGCCTTCGCCGAAGGGCGCAAGGAGAACCGGAGCGATCCCGGCGGCGGCGACATCGACCTGGTGTTCAAGCGCAGCACGGACGGCGGCATCACGTGGTCGCCGCTCCGGATTCTGGACGATCCCGGCGAGCGCTGGGCTGCGTCGAACCCCACACCCGTGCTCGATCGGCAGCGGCGGCGCCTCTGGATCCTGTTCAACCGCTGGGAGCCCGGTCACGGCACCGCGACTTCGAGGCCGGGCACCGCCAACAATCAGACCTGGGTGCGGTGGAGCGACGACGAGGGCGAGACCTGGTCGGAGACCGTGGACCTGACCCGGGCCGCCCGCGACTACGACCACTGGGGCGCGATCTTTCTGGGACCGGGCGGCGCCATTCAAACACGCTCCGGACGCCTGATCGTGCCCGCCGCCATGCGCCCCGACAGCTTTGACTTCTGGATCTCGCTCGGCGGCTTCACCGGGCGCACCAGTTTGATGCGCGCCTATGCGCTCTTCAGCGACGATCACGGAGCCACCTGGCGGCGCGGTGAGCTGGTTCGCGCTCAGACGGACGAAAATCAGCTCGTCGAACTCGCCGACGGCGCCATCCTGATGGATGCCCGCCAAGGGGCCGGTGAGCACCGGTGGCTGATGTTCAGCCGCGACGGGGGAGCGTCGTGGTCCAACCCCGTGCCGGGGCAGACCGTGACCCCCGTGTGCGCCGCCATCGAGCGCTACAGCTTCCCGGAGGCGAACGGTTCACCGGGACGCATCCTCTGGACCGGCCCGGCCGGCCCCGGCCGCCGGAAACTCGTGGTCCGCCTCAGCGAGGACGAAGGACAGACCTTCACTGCCGAGCGCGTCCTCTACGGCGGCCTGGCGGCCTACTCGGACATTGCGATTCTGGCCGACCGCACCGTCGGCGTACTTTGGGAGCGCGGGGTCAGCGAGGGCTACCAGTACATCACTTTCACGCGCTTCGGCATCGACCTGTTCGACTGACTCAGGAGCGCTTGCCGGAAGCGGCCGGCATCCCGGTCAGCTCGAGGAGAAACTGCCGCGCTCGCTTGGCCTCGGCGGTGATCCCGGCGGCGGTCTCGTGCCGGTCCAGGCACTCGACCACGAGCGGTCCCTCCCGGAAGCCGCCGCGCACGAGCCGCGCGAGCACCTCGCGAAAATTCACCCTGCCGGTTCCGGGAGTGATCATGACCTCCTTGGGCGGCCGGAAGTCCTTGACGCTCATGCCGACGACGAGGCCGTCGACCGAGGGCGCATCGTCGACCGGATCGAGCGCTCCGTCCGAGTAATAGAAGATATTGCCGGGGTCGTACCAGACGCCGAAGTTCCGGTGGCCGACCCGCTGGACGAGCCGGCGGCAATCAGCGCCGGTGGCGTTGGTGCCTCCGTGGGGCTTGACGCTGATGACGACGCCCCGGGAGGCCGCGTAGTCGCAGCATTCGCGGACAACGGTGTAGTAAGCGTCCACCAGCTCGCGCTTGCTGGTGCCGCCGAGCAGAAGTCCGGGTGAACCGCAGGCGGCGCAGCAGTCGATCAGCCGCCGGAGGCCGGCGATCCCGTCGTCGATGGATTTCTCGACCGGAAAATTCCCGCCATATACGGAAATGGTTTCCAGCCCGCGCCGCCGAACTTCCTCGGCGATGGCGGCGGCCTCCTCGAGGGTCGTGCCCGCGTGGATGACCGTATTCGGCTTCCCCTTATGCGTCATCAGACCGGCGTAGCGGAAGCCCGCTTCGGCGATGCCGTCCAGAGCAATGCGGTAGTCGAACTGGTCCCAAGGTCTCGTGTAGCAACCGAGTTTCCAGGCGCCGGCCGGCGCGCCTTCGAGGGAGGCCGCACCGAAGACGGCCGTCTGGAGGAAGCGGCGGCGGCTGGGAAATTCGTACCGGATAAGCATATGTCTTTTTGTAGCTGGAACCGCCGGAACATGCAAGCCCGGCCGCCCGCAGCGTCACCGGGTGTACCGGAGGGCGCGTTTGGCCGCCTGGCGCTCCAGCGCCAGTTCGATGAGCCGGTCAAGCAGCGCCGCGAAGGGCAGCCCGCTCGCCTCCCACATCTTCGGGTACATGCTGATCGAGGTGAATCCCGGAATGGTGTTGATCTCGTTCAAGTAGAGCTCGCCGGTGGCCCGGTCCAGCAGAAAGTCCACCCGCGCCATTCCTTCGCACTCGACGGCGCGGTAGCCGGCCAGCGCCAGCGACCGCACGCGCTCGGTCTGCTCCGGGCTCAGCTCGGCCGGGACGCGGAACTCGGCCCGGTCGAGCAGGTACTTGTCTTCGTAGTCGTAGAACTCGCGCGACGGCAGGATCTCGCAGGGCAGGGAAGCCACCGGCGCCTCATTGCCGAGGACCGAGCACTCGATCTCGCGCGCATCGACGGCGCGCTCGACGATGATCTTGCGGTCGTAGCGCGCCGCCAGCTCGAGCGCGGGCCGCAGCTCGGACGGCCCGTGAACTTTCGAGATTCCGACCGAAGAGCCCAGGTTGGCCGGCTTGACGAACAAGGGATAGGTGAAGCTCTCGGGCGCCGCCTCCCCGAGCCGGTCGCGCGGCACCACGCGCCAGTCCACCACCGGCAGACCGCGCTCGCGGCAGAGGCGTTTCATGACGTCTTTGTCCATGCCCGCCGCCGAAGCCAGCACGCCGGCGCCCACGTAGGCCAGATCCGCCAGCTCGAGCAGGCCCTGAACCGTCCCGTCTTCGCCGAAGGTGCCGTGCAGCACCGGGAAGACAACGTCGATGCCGGGATTGGCGCCGGGTTCGGGAAGGATCGGCCGAGGTTCCCACTTGCCCTCCTTGCTGATGAAGAACTCGACAGGCTCGTAGCGCGTGCGGTCGAGTCCGGCCAGGATCGAGCGCGCCGAGCGGATCGAGATCTCGTGCTCGCCGCTGCGCCCTCCGTAGATGACGGCGACGGTTCGCTTCATAGGATCCGTTTTCCCATCGCCGACATGATCAGTTCGACGGCGAGCATGGCCGTGCGGTTGGAATCATCCAGAATCGGGTTCACTTCCACCACCTCCATCGAAAGCAGCAAGCCGGCGTCGCAAAGCACCTCCATCACCAGATGGGCCTCCCGGTAGGTGAGGCCGCCGCGCACGGGCGTGCCGACCCCCGGGGCCTCCTGCGGATCGACGACGTCCATGTCGAGCGAGACGTGGAAGCCCTCCGTGCCCTCTCCGGCGATGGCGATCGCTTCGCGGATCACGGCGAGCACGCCGCGCTCGTCGATATGCCGCATGGTGAAAGCGCGCACGCCGGACTGGCGCACGTGGGGCTTTTCGAGCTGGGCCACGTCCCGCACGCCGACCAGGGCCACGCTGCGCGGCTCCACCAGCGGGGCGAAACCCGCCAGATGGGTGAGCGCGTGCGGACCCATCCCCACGCAGCAGGCGAGCGGCATGCCGTGGACGTTCCCGCTCGGGCTGGTTTCCGGCGTATTCATGTCGGCGTGCGCGTCGATCCAGATGAGCCCAAACCGGCGGTGCTGGCGGCGCAGATGCCGCGCGAGGCCCGCGACGGTGCCCACCGCCACCGAATGGTCCCCTCCCAGCACCAGCGGGAACCGCCCCTCTTCGAGCACACGCTCGACCTGCCGCGCCAGGCGCTTCGACGTGCGAGCGATCTGCGTCAGATAGCGCGCCTGCCGGCGTCCGACCGGGGAGGCTTCGGGTTGCTCGACCGGGATGTTGCCGAAATCGCTAACTTCGTAGCCGAGCTCTTCCAGCCTCTGGTTGAGCCGCGCCACGCGGATCGCCGACGGCCCCATGTCCACGCCCCGCCGCCCGGCGCCCAGATCCAGCGGCACGCCGATGATGCCGATGCGCGCCTGCCGCATCCGTCAGGGCCTCGTGCGGTAGAGCATCCGCGGAAACGCGATCGTCTCCCGGATGTGGTCGAGGCCGCAGATCCAGGCCACCAGACGCTCGATGCCCATCCCGAAACCGGAGTGCGGCACCGAGCCGTACTTGCGCAGGTCGATGTACCAGTCGAAGGCTTCCTTCGGCAGGCGGTGCTCTTCCAGGCGCCGCAGCAGCAGGTCCAGGCGGTGAATCCGCTGGCCGCCGCCGACGATCTCCCCGTAGCCTTCCGGGGCCAGAATGTCGACGCCGAGCACCGGTTCGAAATAGAAGGCCTTGATCGAGGCCGGAAACCGGTCCACCATCACCGGGCGGTCGAAGGCTTCGCCGAGCAGCGTCTCGTCCGGTCCGCCGAAATCGCCGCCCCACTCGATGGCGCTGCCTTTTTCCCGCAGGATCTTCACCGCTTCGTCGTAGCTGATGCGGGCGAAGGGCTTTTGCACCCGCTCCAGCCGGGAGGTGTCCCGCTCGAGCGTCGCCAGCTCCTGGCGCCGGTTCTCGAGCACGCGCCCCACAACCGACACGATCAGATCCTCGGCGACTTCCTTGACATCCTCGAGCGTGGCGTAGGCCATCTCCGGCTCGACCATCCAGAACTCGGTGAGGTGCCGCCGCGTCTTGGAGCGCTCGGCCCGGAACGTCGGCCCGAAGCAGTAGACCTTGCCGAAGGCCATCGCGGTGGCCTCGTTGTAGAGCTGGCCGGACTGCGTCAGATACACCACCTCGTCGTCGAAATACTTCGTCTCGAACAGCGTCGTCGTGCCCTCGCACGCCGCCGGCGTGAAGATCGGCGTATCGACCAGGGTGAAGCCGTGCGAATCGAGGTAATCCCGGATGGCCCGGACCACTTCGTGTCTGACCCTGAGAATGGCGTGCTGGCGCCGGCTCCGGATCCACAGGTGCCGGTGGTCCATCAGGAAGTCGATGCCGTGCTCTTTCGGGGTGATCGGGTAGGGGTCGTCCTCGGGCACGCGCTGTACGACTTCGGCGTCCTGGACATCGAGTTCATATCCGCCCGGGGCGCGCGGTTCGGCGCGAACGGTCCCGGTGACGATCAGCGACGATTCCTGCGTCAGGTCGCGAAGAGTCTGGAAGGTCTCCTCCGGCAAGTTGTTCCTGACGGCGACGCACTGCATGATGCCGGTGCCGTCGCGCACCAGGGGAAAGATGATCTTGCCCGAGCGGCGCAGATTGTAAAGCCAGCCGGGGATGCGCACCGTTTCGCCGACGTGGCGGCCGGCTTCGGCGATCGTGATGCGCTTCATCGCTCGTTCTCCAGGCGCTCGAAGACCTCGTTGACGCGGGCGAGCGGGTCCGCCATGCCTTCGACTTCGCGCAGCTCGAGCAGCAGCGGGTACTGGGCGTCGCGCGAGCGCAGCAGGCGCATGGTCTTGTTCCAGTCGATCGTGCCCTCCGGGTCGAGATACGGAAACAGGTGCGCGTCCCGCGTGCCGTCGTTGCTGTGCAGGTGCGTCGACCGGATGCGGTCTTTCATCCTCTCGAAGGCCGGGTCGATGCCTTCAGTCAGGTGCGCGTGGCCGACGTCGAAGCAGTAGCCCAGATCGAGGTGCGTCACTTCGAGAAAGTGGTTCAACCGCTCGGACGAGGCGAAGCCGTTCGGAATGTTCTCGAGCAGGATCTCCACGCCCCGCTGCGAGGCGAACACTTTCAGATCCTCGAGGGCGGTGAAGGCGGCGTCCATCTTGCGCTCGTCCCACTCCTCGCCCGAGACGCCCAGGTGCTGAATCAAATAGCGGTACGGGATCTTTTCGGCGATCTCGAGCGCGCGCTTGATCTCGTCCACCATGGCGATCCGTCGCGGCTTGGACGTCTCGGTGATCGAAATCACGGCGTTCGGTCCCGACCGGCCCCAGACGTCGTCGGTGTACATCGGCGCGTGCATCGACCAGACTTTCAGTTCCGAGTCGCGGAACCAGTGCGCCAGCTCCTGAATCTGGGCGCGGTTGCGGTAGTCCAGGCTCTGGCGCGCGCAGAAGATCTCGACCGCCGGGATGCCGGCCTTCCAGATGCGGTCCAGCCAGACGGTCGTCAGGCGGTGGTTGACGAACAGGTGCGTCGATAATACGTGTTCCATGGCTGCGCTAATATCCGGCCGCCTTGCCGTGGCCGCGCCGGTCGGTCGCTCCTTCCAAATAACCGCCGGCGACGCGGATGGCTTCGACAACGGCGACGGCGGGAATCGGCGAGATCCGGTGGCCGCGGCGCTTCAGCAGTTCGATCGTGTCCGGGGAAAAGCCTTCCTCCATCGACAGCGTGTCAGGCTTCCACTGCTGGTGGAAACGCGGCCGGTCGACCGCGTCCTGAATATTCATTTTAAAGTCCAGGACGTTCAGCAGCACTTGCAGGACGCCGTTGATGATGCGCGAGCCGCCCGGCGCGCCGAGCACCAGCAGCAGGCGGCCGCCTTCGACGACGATCGTGGGCGTCATCGACGACAGCGGCCGCTTGCCCGGCTCGATGGCGTTGGCTTCGCCCTGGATCAAGCCGAACATGTTGGGCTCGCCGGGCCTGGCGGCGAAATCGTCCATCTCGTTGTTGAGCAGGAAGCCGAGACCGGGCACGGTGACGCCGCTGCCGTAGGCGCCGTTGATCGTATAGGTAAGCGCCACGGCGTTGCCCTCCTCGTCGACGATCGACAGATGAGTTGTCTCGCCGCTTTCGCGGTCGGTGAATACGCCCGGCCGCACCTGGTCGCTCGGCGTGGCGCGGTCGGGATCGATCGAGCGCCGGAGCCGCTCGAGATAACGCCGGTCGAGGAGGTTCTCGACCGGCACGCGATGGAAATCCGGATCCGCCAGATGCTCGCTGCGGTCGGCGTAGGCGCGGCGCATGACCTCGGCGACGAAGTGGATGGTGGCGGCGGCGCCGTGGCCGGCTCGCTCATAGCCGGAGTTCTCCAGCATGCCCAGCATCTGGAGCAGGCCGACGCCGCCGGAGCTCGGCGGGGGCGCCGAGAGGATCTCGTAGCCTTTGTAGGACCCGCGCAAGACCGGCCGCTCGACGGCCCGGTACTCTCTGAGGTCCTCGAGCGTGAACAGCCCGCCATGGGCCTCCATCTCACGCACCAGCCGCCGCGCCGTCTCTCCCTCGTAGAATTCGGCGGCGCCGCCGCGGGCGATGCGCTCGAGCGTACGGGCCAGATCCGGCTGCACAAGCAGCTCGCCCGGCTCGTAGTAGCGGCCCTCGCGCTGGAAGATGCGCCGGGATTCGGGAAAGGCCGCCAGCGGCTTGGCGTTGCGCAGCGATTCGGCCAGGGGCCATGAGACGGGGAAACCCTCTCTGGCCAGACGGATGGCGGGCGCCAGCAGATCGGCCCAGCTCTTGCGCCCGTACTTGCGATGCGCCAGTTCGAGCCCGCGAACGGTGCCGGGTACGCCGCTCGCCCGCCAGCCGGTAATGTTCTCGCCGGTCAGGCGACCATTCGGGCCGAGGTACATCGTTCGCGAGGCTTTCCGCGGCGCTTTCTCGCGAAAATCGATGAACGCCGTTTCCCCGCTCGCGAAGCGGGCGAGCAGGAATCCTCCGCCGCCGAGGTTGCCGGCCGCCGGGTGCGTCACCGCGAGC
>JBBIMZ010000091.1:9016-10071 GCA_037444135.1 Solibacteraceae bacterium | reverse complement strand
AATCGGGCCTTTCGGCAGGCCGTCGCGGATCCCGCCGGGATTCATATAGGCCAGATCCGCGCCCGTGGCCTCCGACATCGCCGTCTCGACGAGCGCCGCCACCTCGCGCCGGTCGAAATCGCGCTCGGCCGTGCCGATGGGCACGTCCACCAGCGCGCGGACCTTCGCCTCCCACTTCTCCACCAGCCGCGCTACCTCCGGCAGCGCCGGGTACTTGGCCGCCCGGATGGCGATGCGCCGCCACTGGTAGGAGCCGATCCGCTTGGCCGCGCGGTCCACTTCGAGGTCGAGCCGGCCCAGCTCGCGGCCGTAGGCCTGCACCTTCACCAGCAGCCGGTCGCCCACCTCGCGCACCTGCTTCTGCCCGCCGTGGTAGTGGCCGCTCGCCACCAGGTCGACTTCGGGAACGCGTTGCAGAATGGCCTCCTCTTCCTCGCCGGTCAGGTGACCCAGCACGACCACCAGATCGTGCTCGGGACGGAGCCGCACGGCCCAGCTCCGCACCGTTTCCTCGACCGGCGCCGCCCGCCACGGGCCCCGCTTGGAGGCGAACGTGAGCTTCGGCAGCGTCTCCGTCAGCGCGCCGATCACCGCCACGCGCACGCCGTTCACGCTGAGCGTCACGTACGCCGCGGGCGCCAGCAGCTTCCCCTCGGCGTCCACCACATTCGCCGCCACGATCGGGAACTTCGCCGCGCGGATGAACTCGGGGATCTTCTCCCAGCCGTAGTCGAACTCGTGATTGCCCAACGTGGCGACGTCAAAGCCCATCGCCGAGGCCACTTCGAAGCAGGGGACGCCTTCGAAGATCGACGACACCGGCGTCCCCTGGACCAGATCCCCCGCCAGCAGCACCAGCGCTCCCGGCGAGCGCCGCCGTTCCTCCCGGATCGCCCGCGCCATCTGCGCAAAGCCGCCCCGGCCCTGCTCGTCGGGCAGAAAGCGCGCATGCAGATCGTTCGTATGGAGGATCGTGAGGCGCCGCAGGTTGGCGCCCGCTGAGTTGCAGCCCGCCAGCAGCGCCGCCAGCGCGACCCAGCAGGCCCAGAGCATCC
>JBBIMZ010000091.1:4457-8996 GCA_037444135.1 Solibacteraceae bacterium | reverse complement strand
GTACCAGCCGCGCGCGGGCGCCTGTCAACGCCCTCGCAGCCCCCGCTATCATGGAGTTTTCGCCGCGCATCCGATCGCCGCAGCCGCTGACGACATGGAAGAAGCTCTCCGGCAGTTCCTCTCCGGTCTTCATTGGAGCCTGTTGTTGCTTGTGATCGCCGTCAGTTTCGCCGTGCTGGCCCGGTCCGGTGACTGGCTGGTGGACGAAGCCGTGGCCCTCTCGGAACGCTCGGGCATCTCAAAGACCGTCATCGGCGCGACCATCGTCAGCCTCGGCACCCCCACGCCCGAGACGGCCGTTTCCGTCATGGCCGCCATCCAGGGCAATCCCGGCCTGGCCCTCGGCAACGCCGTCGGATCGATCATCTGCGACACGGGCTTGATCCTCGGCCTCGCCTGCCTGCTCGCCCCCTTGAAACTGGACCGCCGCGTTACCGGACGCCAGGGCTGGATCCAGGTCGGCTCGGCCGCCGCCCTCGTGCTCGCCTGTGTGCCGTGGCATGCGCCCGCCAGCGCCTTCTCCACGGGCGGGCGTCTCCCTCAGGCCGCCGGATTCCTCTTCCTCGCCGCGCTGGCCGTCTATATCGTCAAATCCATCCAGTGGGCGCGCGGCGCCGCCATCGAGGAGGTCCTCGCCCCCCACGAGCGCGATGTCGCCGCTCCTGTCCCCGTGATTGTCTCGCGCCTGCTCGTTGCGATCGCCCTGGTGATCGTCTCGGCCCGCATCCTCATTCCCGCCGCCGCCGAGCTCGCCCGCCGCCTCCAGGTCCCCGATAGCATCATCGCCGCCACGCTCGTCGCTTTCGGAACCTCGCTGCCGGAGCTGATCACCGCCGTCACCGCCGCCCGCCGCGGGCACGGCGAACTGGCCGTCGGCAACATCGTCGGAGCCGATATCCTCAACGTGCTCTTTGTCAGCGGAGCCGCCGCCGCGGTCACTCCGGCCGGGCTGTTCGCCGGCGCGTACTTTTTCCGGATGCTGTTTCCCGTCATGATCGGCATCCTGTTGGTCTTCCGCCTCGGAGTGGCCTATTCGGGCGATTACTTGCGGCGTCCCTTCGGCCTGGTTCTGCTCGCCGCCTACACCTTGAATCTGCTGCTGAGCTACCTCTTGCCCGCCGGCGCCGGCGCCATGTAGCCGCCCTCAACGCCCGGACCGGACCGGCTCGGGCCAGGGATAGCGATTCGAACCCGCTTCCGGGTCTACCGGCCCCGGCGGCAGCGTCCTCTGCCAGGCCAGCAGGCGGCGCGAAAGTCGCTCCACGACGTCCCGGCGGCGTTCCGCCAAATTGTTCAGCTCGCTCGGATCCGCCGGAATGTCGTACAGCTCCAGCCGGCTCCGGTCGGGATTCATCAGCAGCTTCCAGCGCCCCTCGCGAATCGCCAGCATCGGGCTCATGTCGGCCACGTGACCGTAAACGGGAAACCGGTTCTCCCACAGCAGTGCCGTGCGCCGCCGGTGCGGCCGGCCGAGCATCGCTTCCGATACATCCTCGCCGTCCAATTGCAGCCCGGCCGGAACCGCCACGCCGGCCAGCCGGCACAGCGTCGGCAGCAGATCGACGCCGCCGGTGACGGACTCGTTATCGACGGCGCCGGCGGGCGTCTTGCCCGGCCAGCGCACCAGAAACGGCGTCCGGATGCCTCCCTCGTACAGACTCCGCTTCAAGCCCCGGAACGGACCGGCCGACGCCGCGCCCCCATAGTGCGACGTGAAAGGAATCAGCCCGGTCTCCGGACCGTTGTCGCTCGAAAACAGCACCACCGTCTTCTCGCTCAGCCCGAGTTCGTCCAGCTTGTCCAAAATGCGGCCGACCTGCCGGTCCAGTTCGCTCAGCACGCTGTAGTAGACCTCCAAGGCCCCGTGGTGATGGCCCCAGCCCGGCGACAGATGCTTGTACGGCGCCATCATCTCTTCGGTCGGATGCAGCGGCGAGTGCGGGTCGTACAGCCAGGCGTTGATGAAAAACGGCCGGTCGCGGTGGGCCTCCGCAAATGCGATCGTCTCGTCGGCGATCCGCTCGCTGGAACGCAGGCGGCCGCCCGGCTGGCGAATACAGGTGTCATACCGGTCGATCCCGTACGCCTCCGGCGCCGGCGCCTGCTCCCCGCTGCCCAGATGCCACTTGCCGAAATGGGCCGTCGCATAGCCGCCTTGCCGGAGCAGCCGCGTCAGCGTCGGCGTCCGCGGATCGAGAAAATCCTTGACGCCCCGCTTGCGGTTCAGCTCCGGGTCGGCCAGATAATCGTGGATCCCCAGCCGGGCAGGGAACCGGCCGGTGAGCACCGCCGCCCGGCTCGGCGAGCAGACCGCCGAGGCCACGTAAAACTGGGTGAATCGCGTCCCCTCGCGCGCCATGCGGTCCAGGTGCGGCATCCTCAGATCGCCCCGGACGATCCAGCCGCCGTGAGCCGCCACGGACCGGTGGCCGTAGCAGGGCAGATCGCCCCAGCCCAAATCATCGCAGAAGACAAAGATGAAATTCGGACGCGTCTCGGCGCGCCTCCCTGCCAGAGCGCCGAGCCAGCCTCCCAGCCATTCGCGGCGAGTCGCCATCAGCCGGATTGTATCGCCGCCACCCCCGAATTTGCCCTCCCCTGACGCGCAATTCGAGCGACAATAAGGGTGTGGAGCAGGGGTGGCCTCGCAAGCTCCGCCGGCCTTGGCTGGCGGCTGTTATGCTCGCCGCCGCGTCGGCCCTGGTCTTGCTCTGGGTCTGGCGCCGCGCCGAGCCGGTTTACCGGAGCCGCCCGGGCGGCATCGCCCTCCTTTCCGGACGGGCCGATGATCTGGCGCCGGGCCGCTTCCTCGTCGCGCGCCGCGACCTCGGCGATCCGAACTTCGAGCGCACCGTCGTCGTGCTCCTGCGTCACGACGGCCGCTCCTCCATGGGACTCGTCGTCAACCGCCGCACCCGCGTCCTGCTCTCCGAGCTCTTTCCGAAGCAAAAGAGCACGCCGCGAACCTCCGACCCGATCTTCTGGGGCGGCCCCGTCGGTGTGACCGGCGCGCTGGCTCTGCTGCGCGCCGAGCGCGAAGCCGAAGCCGAACAGGTGCTGCCGGGCGTCCATCTGATCACCAGCAAAGAGGTTCTCGAAAAGAAACTCGCCGAAAACGGCGGCATCAGCCGGCTGCGCGTCTACCTCGGCTATTGCGGCTGGGGACCGGGGCAACTCCGGCAGGAGCTGGAGATGGGCGCCTGGCACCTGATGCAGGGCGACAGCAGCCTCGTCTTCGATCCGGCCCCCGAAACGCTTTGGCCCCGCTTGATCACCCGCACCGAATTGCAGATCGTCCGCGCGCTTTGCCGGCCGGGTTCGCTCGAGGGCTGAGATCGCCCGCTCCGGCCGCCCGCTCGCCCACCTCCCCGATTAACCGATGGCGCGGCGCAGCAGGTTGTGGGTGATCCGCTGCACGCGCGCGTCGGGACCGTGTGGGCGAACCCAGTGCGACCAGGGCAGCATGTGACCCGGCGGCGACGACAGCCCCTGCGCCCACCAGATCGTCGAAGCGTTGAAGACGAAATTGCCCTTCGGGCCGGGGTAAATCGTGGCCGTCCAGTGCGAAGGCCGGTCACCCCCGCTCAACGCGATGCCCTCGGCCACCACCTCCAGACCGAAAATGTCCGCCGGCCCGCCGTGGAACTCCCAGCCCACCAGCCCCGGGATCGCCTCGCCTCGCTTCATGCCCGTCCCGGCGAACATCCAGTGCTCGGGTTTGACCACGATCCAGTCGCCCCCGCCGTTGAACGGGTACGGCGTGGCGGCCCCGATCGGTAGCGCCTCGTCCGGCCCGGCCGAAGGAAACGGAATCTTGAAAAACTCCTCTTCCGCCTTGGACACCCCGCCGTAGAGGCCTTCCCGCCGGAGGATGCGGTTGGGCCGGCCGTCGGAGGCCGGCAGGAACGGCGTCAGGCCGAAGACCGCGTTGCCTGACAGATACAGCTCCGTCACGCCGGCCTGGACCGCCGCCAACGCGTTGTCGTACTGCCGCCAGTCCCAGTATTCGTCGTGGCCCACGCTGAGGAATACCTTGGCCCGGAGCGCCTCCTCCGGCCGTATCATGTCCACGTTGGCGCAGTAAGTGACGTCATAGCCGTGCATCTCCAGCCAGTAACAGAGCGGATACTCCCATAACAGGAACTCCCCGGAACCCAGCGACTGGGGATTCTCGAAAATCTGCGGATACAGGCCGTACGGCCGGTCGAAGCTTACGGCGACCCCCGGCGCCCACGGATGCCGGGGATCGGTGTAAAGCGAATAATTGTCAGGCCACTTGTTGTAAGCCTGCCACGTGTTGTCGCTGCACTGGAACAGTATGTCCGCCGGCCAGCGGTCCCTCACGATGAATATTACGTTACATAGCTCTGCCAGCCGTGCGCGTTCCGGCTCTCCGGGATGCGGCTGAGGCGTCCGAGGTAGACCCCACTCGGCCAGTCCGGCGGGATGGCCGGCTCGGCCGCCGGCTCCCAGCGGCACTCACGCACGCGGTTCGGACCGATCTCGGGCGCCGGCTGGGGCCGCCCTTCGAAAGGCCCC
>JBBIMZ010000091.1:249-4426 GCA_037444135.1 Solibacteraceae bacterium | reverse complement strand
GCGGCCGCCGAAATAGCCCATGCGGAAGATCTGGATCAGAAACCGCCCCGGCGGGTCGGTGCTCACCATGATCCGGAGGCGCTCTCCGGCCTCGATGCTCTGGTGGGAGCAGTAGCCTTCGATCCAAGGCGAGCGGACGCCGCCGCGCTTGTCCAGCCGGACCTTGGTCAACTGCCAGTCGGCGGCGCCCGGCCGGCGGTTCTCGCGCCGGATCAGATTCGCGTCGCGGTGCGCCGCGGCCGGCGTCGCCGCCGCAGCGCCGAGCAGCTCCCGGCGCGTCGGCTTCCAGTCGGTCATTTCCCGCGCTTCCTTTCTCCGGCACCTTCAGCGCCGGTCCCGAGAAAACCTTCTTCGAAAAACACGGGCCGGTAGCCCCGGCGCGTCACCCACTCGATGGCGCGTTCGCACCGCTGGCGGTAATCGGGCTCATAGGCGCGATAGTCGGCATAGAAGTACTGTTCGTGGATGATGAGCTCCATCACCTCGGATTCATGCGGATCGGCCGCCACCTTCTCCAGATAGGGCGCAATTTGATCCAGCGGAACGTTGTTGATCACGATGTCGTGGCGGATGAAAATGATATCCTGCCGCGTATCTTTCCAGTAGTCGCGCCCGAGCACGTGGCGCACTTGCGGGATGCTGAGGTAGTAGCCGCCGTATGGCATGTCCTCGCGAAACCGGCCCACGCCCAGCAACACCCTTACGCCTTCCTCCCGCAGCGCCCGGGCCGCGCCGGCCGTCGTCGCCGCCCAGTGGATTGTCGTCACCGGGCTGAGCAGTTCCTTGCCCGCGAAGCGCTCGATTTCGCGCTTGACCAGGCGGTAGTCCTCGCGGATTTTCTCCGGCGCAGCATGCAGGTAGGGCCGCGCCGGATCGTTGGCGCGCGCGTGAAAGGACAGCCGCATCCAGCTCGCGTTGCGCTGCCACTCGGAGCGGAACTTGTCGGGCATCTGCGAAAGATTGAAGCCGGCGGTCTCGTAGTAAATGTTGTGATGAATCCGGACCCCGTACTTACGGTGCATCTCGCGCCAGAAGGCAAGATACGGATTCTCGAAGATCGATTGGTACTGGTCCGCGTGGCGCGCGATGTCGCGCAGAAACCAGATGTTGTCGTCGGTCGAGAAGCGATAGCGCCGGAACGAATCCCGGTCCCAGAGCGCCGTGACGGCGTCGCGCAGCCCTCCCGGCGCCTCGGCGTCGATCCGGTTCTCGCGGTCCCGCACGACCACCGGGGCCTCGAATCCGCCGTCGCGCACCGCCGCGGGCGTGCCGTTCACCGTGACGCGGGTCCCGGCCGGGCAGACGCCCTTGACCGTGATGCGCAACCCGGCGGCCGTCATCTCCCCGTCGTGTCGGTTGAGGATGGCGCCGTCGGCCGGCTGGAGGATGCGCAGCGGCTCAGTCGGCTCCCAGGGCCATCGTTGCGCGCGGTGCGGAACCCGCAGCTTGTATACGGCCCCCGCTTGCGCCTCCACGACGAAAAGCACATCCGAGTCGAAGCCGCCGAAAGCGACGCCGGTAACCCGGGGACCGGGCAGCCGGTAGGTCTCGATCAGCCTGCCTTCGGGATCGAGCACGGAAACCTTGCCGCCGCCGTCGCGCGCCACGTACAGATTCCCCTTCTCATCGAGCGCCATCCCCGCCGGCTCGCCCTCGTCGGCGAGGCTCGCCCACAGCGTGCGCCCCCGGCCGTCGGGCGTGAGCCGCCAGATCCGCCGCTGCCTGTCGGAGATGTACACATGACCGCTGGCGGCCGAGACGGCGATCCCTCTGGCGCCGGCCAGGTCCGCGCACCAGAGGGCCGCTTCACCCCCGGGCGTGAGGCGGTAAACCCGGGACCGGCCCGAATCGGTCACATAAAGGTTGCCATCCGGTCCCGCCGCGATGCCCTCCGGCGAGCCGAGATTTTCCGCCATCACCAGTATCTGTCCCCAAGGGTTCACCCGGAAGACCGCTCCGAGTTGCCGGTCTGTGACGTACAGATCCCCGCTCGCGTCGAAGACCAGGCCCGCCGGCCGGCCCGCAGTCTCCGCCAGCACGAGCGAACCGGACCCCGCCAGCAGCCGCGCGATGCCACCGCCCGGACTCGCCGGGGCGACCATCGGGGATCCCTGGGGATTGACGGCGATCGCCTCCGCTGCCGGAAATCCGCGCGCCACCGGCTCGGCCTGCCTCGGCGGCTCAACCGTCCGGCAGCACCAGAGAAACACAAGCAGCGGGCTCAGGCATCGCGCCTTCGGTCTCGACATGTACAGCGATTGTACGCCGCGGCAACGCCCGCCGGTAGCCGGGGCGTACATGGCGGCCCTGCGCGCCCTACCAGGTGAGCCGCAGCGTCATGCCGATCTCCCGCGCCGTCGTCCCGTCGATGGCCAGATCCGCCCCGTACAGCACGCTCGTGATCTGACCGGCGCCCGCTGCCGAGATGTTATTCCGCGGCGGCGCAAAATGCGGGTGGTTGAACACGTTCGCCACCGAGGTCACATACTCGAGCTTGAAGCGCTCGCTCAGCCGGAAGGCCTTGGCGATGCTCAGGTGGTGCAGGTTGTAGCCCGGCCTCTTCAGCACGTTCACGCCGCTGTTGCCGAACCGCCCCGGCGCGGGCGGCACAAAACAGGCGGGGTTGAACCAGCGCTCGATGGTGCGCTCGGAGCGAGGCCGGTTGCCGTCGCAGATCCGGTCCGGCAGGCCGCCGACGGTGTTCGTGTTCGAGGGATCGGCGCCGGAAAAGGCCGGACTGAAGAACTGCCCGGAGCTGAAGTGGCTCACCGTCGTCAGGTTCCAGCCCCCGAGCACATGATCGACCGCCGCCGGCGCCGACCCGAGATAGCGCCTCCCCCGGCCCACCGGTATCTCGATCATCGCGGTGATCACCGCCCGGTGTCGCGCCGAAAATGTCTCCCGGTTCCAGAACCTGTGGTCGTAGGGATTCTCCAGGTTCAAGAAGTCCGACAGGTGCGATTGCAGCGTGTAGTGGCCGTCGAAGGTGATGATCTCGCCCATCTTGCGCTGCACTTCGACCTGGAAGGAGTTGTAGTTCGTCCGGCCATCATCCTGCCCCATCGTGACCCCGATGAACTGCGGGTACGGCCGGCGCGACTGAGCGAAGGGGATCAGGCTCGGCTGCGGCTTGTTGATGCTCAGGTTGTAATTCAGACCGCGGCTGCGCGAACCGATGTAGGAGAGCCGCACGCCGAGATCGCCCACCTGCTGCTCGACGGTCAGGTTGAACTGGTGAATGGAGCCGTTGTCGGTCTGCATCGGGAAACCGGCGACGCTCTGCGAAGGAATCTGCGCCGAGGCCAGGCTCGTCGGGTACGGATTCGGGAAGGCAAACAGCGGCGAGCCGCCTTCGATCCGGTTGATGTAGGTTTCGGCGATCTGGAACGGGCCCCCGCCCTGGAGATAGGTGAAGTAGCCGATCTGCTCGGTGAAGATCCCGTAGCCGCCGCGGATCACCGTCCTCTCCCGCAGCCGGTAAGCCGCCCCGAAGCGGGGAGCGAAATTCTTCCGGTCCGGCCTCGGCAGCACGTTGCCTTCGACGACGGTGATGTTCTTGGGATACAGCGGGCTGATCGAGCGCGCCGCGCCCTGCGGGACGATGACGTTGCCCGTCGCCGGATCCCAGGCGTACTGGAGTCCGTCGTCGAACCGCGGCGACGTGAAGTAATCCCACCGCAACCCGTAATCAAGGCTCAGCTGTTGGGTCACCTTGAACGTGTCCATCACGAACAGGCCCAGCTCCTTAGCCCGCCGGTCACGGTTCACCAGCGGGCTGAGCCGCTCGCTCGTGTACGGCAGGCCCAGCAGGAAGTCCGCATACGCGGCCCCGGTGAGACTCCCGTTGAAGTTGAACCGCCCGAACGTCGGATCGGGAATGCTCCCCAGAAACGTCTGCACCGTCTTGAGTTCGCCTCCGAACTTGAACACGTGCCGCCCGAGCGACCACGTCATCGAATCGGCGAACGAATACTGGTGATCGTTGCCGACCACGCCGCCGCCGGGCATGCTGATGCCGTCATAGCCGGTGATCGCGATGTTCGGCGACCCCTGAACGTCCTTGAATCCCGGCTGGTTGACGCCTTGCAGGCCGATGCGCTGAATCACCTGATCGGCCTTGAGCGGGGCCACGCCGGCGATCACCTTGCCGTCCTCGATGAAATCCGTCTTCATGCCG
>JBBIMZ010000091.1:0-237 GCA_037444135.1 Solibacteraceae bacterium | reverse complement strand
AACGAGTTCACCAGCGTCGGCGAAAACACGTGCGTGTCGTTGACGACGCTGTGCGTGTGCGACCGGAAGCGCGTCCAGGTCAGGCCGGGAAACGACCGCGCCAGCACGTACGGCGTGCGCCGCCGGATCCACCGGAAGAACACCGTGTTCTTCTCGGAGAAGTTATGGTCGATGCGAAATTGCGGGTAACGGGCCTCGAACAGGTCGTTCGGAAACGGATGCACGATACCGTAATTG
>JBBIMZ010000090.1:0-10203 GCA_037444135.1 Solibacteraceae bacterium | reverse complement strand
GCCCACTGTCATCCGGCATCCGGATGGAGCGCTATCGAGGAGTCATGAACTTATTCCAACTGGCCCGCCGGCTCATCGACATCGAATCGGTCACCGGAAACGAAGCCGCCATCGGCCGCTTTCTCTGTGACTATCTGGCCCCCTTGGCCGAGCGCTTCGGCGGCGCCGTCGAGACCATGACGGTCGGGCCGGACCGCTTCAACGTCCTGGCCTGCTGGGGCCCGCCCAAGGTAACCCTGTCCACCCACCAGGACACCGTCCCCCCGTTTTTCCCTTCCCGCGAAGACGACGAGTTCCTCTGGGGCCGCGGCGCCTGCGACGTCAAGGGATTGATGGCGGCGATGATCTTCGCGGCCCGGGAGCTGCTCGAGGAAGGCGTCCGGGACTTCGCTCTGTTGTTCGTCGTGGGCGAGGAGCGAAACAGCGCCGGCGCGCTGCACGCGGCGCGGCACGGGCGCGGCTCGCGCTTTCTGATCAACGGCGAGCCGACGGAAAACAAACTGGCGCTCGGCTCCAAGGGCGCGCTGCGCTGCGAAATCACCGCCGAAGGCCGGATGGCCCACTCGGCTTACCCGGAGCTGGGCGAGTCGGCCATCGAGAAACTGCTCGATGTTCTCGAAGCGCTCCGGCGGATCGAGTTGCCGCGCGATCCGCTTCTCGGGCCCGGCACGCTGAACATCGGCACCATCGCGGGCGGCCGCGCGCCGAACATCGTGCCGGACTGGGCCAGGGCGGAGGTGATGATCCGGCTTGTGGGCGACGCCGAACCGGTCCGCGACGCCGTGCGGCGAGCCGTCGCCGGCCGGGCGCGCCTCGAAGAAGTCCTCTGCATTCCGGCGGTGCGGCTGGGCGCCCTCGACGGCTTTGAAACGACCGTCGTCGCCTACACCACCGACATTCCCGCCTTCGGCGGCGCCTGGGGCCGCCCCTTCCTGATCGGACCGGGTTCGATCCATCTGGCTCACACGGCCGAAGAGCGCGTGCCGAAGAAAGAACTCGTCGAAGCGGTCCACATTTACAAGAAAATGGTCAAGAGGTTACTGAGTCAATCCTAAGGAACTTTTATGTCAGAGAGAATCGAAGTCGGCGTTTTAGGCGCCACCGGAATGGTGGGGCAGCAATTCATCAATTTTCTTCAGGGCCATCCGTGGTTCGAGATCGCCTGGCTCGGCGCCAGCGACCGCTCGGCGGGCAAGAAGTACCGCGAGGCGACTTCCTGGCGGCTCGATGGCGTCATGCCGGCGGACGTCGCCGACCTGGTGGTCAACGAGTGCAAGCCCGGGGCCGCGCCTAAGCTGGTCTTCTCGGCCATGGACGCCTCCGTGGCCACCGAGATCGAACGCGCCTTCGCCGAGGCCGGCCACTTGGTGGTCTCCAACTCGCGCAACCACCGCATGGAACCGGACGTGCCGCTGCTGGTGCCCGAGATCAACCCGGATCATCTGAAGGTGCTTGACCGGCAACGCGAGCGCGGCTGGAAGGGACGCATCGTCACCAACCCCAACTGCTCGACGGTCGTACTGACCTTGGCCCTGGCGCCGCTCAAGCCGTTCGGCATCCGCAAAGTGATGGTCACGACGATGCAGGCCCTCTCCGGCGCCGGCCACCCGGGCCATCCTTCCTACGACACGAACGCGAACGTGATTCCCTTCTTCCGGAACGAGGAGCCGAAGATGGAAAGCGAGACGCAGAAAATTCTCGGCGAGTGCGTCAACGGCGTCTTCGAGCCGCATCCGATGAAGGTGAGCGCTTCTTGCAACCGCGTGCCGGTGCTCGACGGCCACACCGAGACCGTGGCCGTCGAGTTCGAGCGGATGCCCGCGCGCGAGGAGATCCTGCGCGCCTTTGCCGGCTTTCGCGGGCTGCCGCAGGAGCGCAACCTGCCGAGCGCGCCCCCTTGTCCGGTCATCTACATGCACGAGGAGGACCGGCCCCAGCCGCGCCGCGACGTCAACCGCTACAACGGCATGGCCGTCTTCGTCGGCCGGCTCCGGGAGTGCCCCGTGCTCCACTGGAAATTTCTCGCTATGGGCCACAACACGGTGCGCGGCGCGGCCGGCGCGGCGGTGCTGAACGCGGAGCTGTTGCGCTCGGAAGGATGGCTCGACTGACATGATCGTGATGAAGTTCGGCGGCTCCTCGGTCGCTTCGGCCGAGGCCATCGCCCGCGTGACATCGATCGTCGAGGCCAGAAAGCACCGCCATCCCGCCGTCGTCGTCTCCGCGATGGGCAAGACCACGGACCGGCTGCTCGAAATCGGCTCGTGCGCCGTCCGCGGCGAGCGCAGCAAGGCGCTCGAACTGCTCGGCCGGCTCGAGGAGTACCACCGCCAGGAGGGCGGGCCGGCCGACGGGCGCGTCGCCGCGCTGTTTGAGGAGCTCGGCGAGCTGGTGCGCGGGCTGGCCGTGATGGGAGAGATGACGCCGCGGTCGATCGACGCGCTCTCCAGCTACGGCGAGCGCCTCTCGAGCGTCATCGTCACGGAAGCCTTCCGGCGCGCCGGGCTCGACGCCGTCCATGTCGATTCACGCGAGCTCATCGTCACCGACGACCGCCACACGAACGCCAGTCCGCTGTTTGCCGAGACCTACGCGCGGCTGGCCGAGCGGCTCCCGCCCCTGCTCGAGCGGCAGATCGTCGTCATGGGCGGCTTCATCGCCTCGCGCAAGGACGGCGTCACGACCACGCTCGGACGCGGCGGCTCCGATTTCACGGCCTCGATCGTCGGCGCGGGCATCGGCGCCGAGGAGATCCAGATCTGGACCGACGTCGACGGCCTGCTCACGGCCGACCCCCGGATGGTCAAGAACGCCCGGCGCGTCAAGATCATCTCGTTCGAGGAGGCTTCCGAGCTGGCTTACTTCGGCGCCCGCGTGCTCCACCCGTCGACGCTGTTGCCGGCCATCGAGAAGAACATCCCGGTGCTTATTCTGAACTCGTTCCGGCCGGAAGCGCCCGGCACGCGGATCGTCTCCGAACGCGTGCCCTGCGCCAACGTCGTCAAATCGATCTCGTCGAAGCGCAACATCACCGTGGTCAACATCACCTCCACGCGCATGATCGGCGCGCACGGCTTTTTGCGCCGCATCTTCGAGGCCTTCGAGAAATGCGAGACCTCCGTGGACATGGTGGCGACTTCGGAGGTGAGCGTTTCGGCGACCATCGACACGCCGGGGGCGCTCGAGACGATTCGCCAGGACTTGGAGCGGTTCGCCCATGTCGACGTCGAGGACAACCAGGCGATCATCTGCGTCGTCGGCGACAACATCCGTTACACGCCCGGCGTGGCCGCCCGCGTCTTCAAGGCCCTGAGCGGCATCAACATCCGCATGATTTCGCAAGGCGCCTCGCTGCTGAACCTGGGTTTCGTGGTGGCCGGTCCGGACCTGGAGCGCGCCATCGAAGCGCTCCACGAGGAGTTCTTCGCCGAGGCCGACCCGAACGTCTTCGATTGAACGCCATGACGCTGGCCATCGTCGGATACGGCAAGATGGGGCGCATGATCGAACAGCTCGCGCCCGACTACGGCTTCGAGGTCGCCTTGAGGCTCGACGTGAACAACAACGCGCGCTTCGAAGGCCTGACGCCGGAGAACTTCGCCGGCGTCGACGTGGCCGTCGAGTTTTCCACGCCTGAGGCGGCCCCGGAGAACCTGGTCCGGCTGGCCTCGCTCGGCGTCAACGTCGTGGCCGGCGCCACCGGCTGGAGCGCGCACCTCGAGCGCGTCCGCAGTGCGGTGGCCGAACACGGAACCGGCATGGTCTGGGCGCCGAACTTCTCGATCGGCGTGAACATCTTCGCGCGCCTGGTGGCCGAGGCCGCGCGCCTGCTGGCGGCGCACCCGGACTACGGCGCCTGGGGTTGGGAGATCCACCACGACGCCAAGCGCGACGCGCCCTCCGGAACGCTGCTGATGCTGGTCGAGGAAATGAAGCGGGCCGGCTACGCGCGGCCGGTCAGCGTCGCCTCCAACCGCGCCGGCAAGGCGCCCGGCACTCACGAGATCGGCTTTGATTCGGCCGCCGACACGATCACGCTGCGCCATGCGGCGCGCAGCCGCGAAGGCTTTGCCCGGGGCGCGCTCTGGGCCGCCCGCTGGATCGCGGGCAAGCGCGGCTTCTACGAGTTCCGTGACATCCTGTTCGCCCCGGGCGCGGAGTCCTGATAGTCTATCCAAGGAGGAGGTGCCATCATGTTTACCGGATGCGGGACGGCTCTGGTGACGCCCTTTCGGCCGGATACGTCGCTCGATGAGGAAACCTTCCGCGCCCTGGTGCGGCGGCAGATCGACGCCGGCGTCGACTTCCTGGTTCCTTGCGGCACCACGGGGGAGAACCCGACCCTGACGCGCCGCGAGCACCTGCGCCTGGTGGAGATCACGCTCGAAGAGGCCAAGGGAAGGACGCCGGTGCTGGCCGGCGCCGGCGGCTACAACACGGCCGAGGTCATCGAGCTGGCCCGCGAGGTCGAAGCGCTCGGCGCCGACGGCATCCTCTCGGTGACGCCTTACTACAACAAGCCCACGCAGGAGGGCCTCTACCAGCACTTCAAGGCGATCGCCGCCGCCATCCGCATCCCGATCATCGTCTACAGCGTCTGGAGCCGCACCGGAGTCAACCTGCTGCCGGCCACGCTGGCGCGCCTGGCCGAGATCGACAATATCATCGGAGTCAAGGAGGCTTCGGGCAACATCGCACAGATGGCCCAAGTCGTCTGTCAGACGCCCGAAGATTTCCTGGTGCTCTCGGGCGACGATTCCGTCACGCTGCCGCTCATCGCGCTCGGCGGCAAGGGCGTCATCTCCGTGGTCTCGAACGAAATCCCCGCGGAAATGACGGAGCTGGTCCGCGCGTGCCTCGACGGCGACTTCGTCACGGCGCGGAGCCTGCAGCGCCGGTACCTGCCGCTCATGGAAGTCAATTTCGTCGAATCCAACCCGATTCCGGTGAAAGCGGCGATGGCCATGATGGGGCTGCTCGAACCCGTCTGGCGGCTGCCGCTGACGCCGCGGTCGCCGGAAAGCTGGCGGAAGATCGAAGCCGTGCTGCGCGAGTTGGGTTTGCCGGCCGACCGGAGGGCGCCCGTTGCAGGCTGAGATCGAAGCGCTGTTCGACGCGCCGCCGGAACGATACGACGAGAGCCATTTCGAGCTCTTCCAGCGCTTCAAGGAAGCGCTCAACGAAGGCCGCATTCGCGCGGCCGAGCCGGACCCAGCCTCGGCGACCGGCTGGCGCGTCCACGGCTGGGTGAAGAAGGGCATCCTGCTCGGATTCCGCATGGGCGCGCTCGTGGACATGTCGATCGACGCCTCGCGCCAGCCGTGGTTCGACAAGGCCACCTACCCGGTCAAGCGCATCAGCCGGGAGATGGGCATCCGGATCGTGCCCGGCGGCTCGAGCATCCGCGACGGCTGCTACGTGGCCCGGGGCGTCACCTGCATGCCGCCGATGTTCATCAACGCCGGCGCCTGGGTCGGTGAAGGCACGATGGTCGACTCGCACGCGCTGGTCGGCAGCTGCGCGCAGATCGGACGGAACTGCCATATCTCGGCAGGAGCGCAGATCGGCGGCGTCCTCGAGCCGGTCGGCGCCATGCCGGTGATCATCGAGGACGAAGTGCTCGTGGGCGGCAATTGCGGCGTCTATGAAGGGACGATCGTGCGGCGGCGCGCCGTGCTCGGAACGGGCGTGATCCTGAACCGCTCGACGCCGGTCTTCGATCTGGTCAACGGCGCGGTGATCGCCGCCGGCGAGCAGACGCCGCTGATCATCCCCCCGGAGGCGGTGGTCGTCGCGGGCGCGCGCGCCGTCAAGAACGGCCCCGGCGCAGCCCACGGCATCAGCCTGTACACGCCGGTGATCGTCAAGTACCGCGACGCGCGGACCGACGCGCGGATCCGGCTCGAGGAGCTGCTGCGCTAGCTAGCGGGAGCTTACTCGGACTGAGGGCGTTGCGGCCCTGATCGGAATCGCCAAGAAGACCGCCGTGCCATCAGCATCCGCTCCAGCTGCGGGAGCCGCCGCCGGTCCAAGACTACAGAGGCAGGCTGCCAGTGCTCGCATTCGCTTCTTGCTCCCGAGTCAAGGCCTGGTGCAAGCCAGCTTCTCGATCACACACAGGAGTTCCTCGCTCGGAACCGGTTTCTTCAGGCAGCGTACCGCCGGTCCGCCGGCGGCCGAAGAGGCCGGGATCTCCGCCGCGCCAGTCAGCACTACGATCCGCACGCTCGCATCGCGCGCGCGCAATGCGGCGAGCAGCGCCAGACCGTCTTCGGTCCGCGGCAGCCGCAGATCCATCACCACGACCGCCGGCGCCGCCTCCGTGAACTCCTCGAGCGCCCGGCGCCCGTCAGACGCCGTCCTGACCTCGTGCCCGGCCTGCTCGAGAATGAGCCGCCGCAGCTCGAGCTGGCCCGGATCGTCCTCGACCAGCAGCCGCGCCACCGCCGTCAGTCCGCAAACACGATCCGGGCGATCACCAGTTGCGGCATCGCCTGGTTCCATTGCTCCGGAATCGTGTCGAACGGCAGCCGGAACTTGCGCGTCTCGCCCGGCTGCATCACCCCGTCGCGCGTCCGCACGATGGCCACCCGTTCCCGATGGATCGCCTGACCGTTGATGTCGTAAAAGACGC
This sequence comes from Solibacteraceae bacterium, assembly GCA_037444135.1. Classification (GTDB taxonomy): domain Bacteria; phylum Acidobacteriota; class Terriglobia; order Bryobacterales; family Bryobacteraceae; genus CALKXJ01. The sequence goes on along the minus strand of JBBIMZ010000090.1, from coordinate 3,569 downwards.
AGTTCAGCTCCACCAGCGCCAGCGGCCGCTCGCCCGCGTTCGTGATCTGGCCCAGAATCTCCACCAGCGTCTGGCCCAGTGCGTTCTCGGTCGCCTTGATCTCGACGCCGCTCAGTTGGAGATTCTTCGTGTAGACCTTGGCCTCCGGCGTCAGCACCGGCTCTTCCGGCGGCGGCGGGGGACTCTTTTCCAGGTACCACACCAGCCCTCCGGCGGCCGCCGCCAGCGCCAGCGCCGCCGCAATCCGGCCCCATCGCCGGCTGGGGCGCTTCTCATCTCCGAGCGTTGGTGTCATCGGGAATCTCTCTTCGAGCCTAGCATGCGGCCGCCGGCCCTTCCCCCGGGTTGCTCCTCAGGCCGCCTTTAAGCCGGCCAGAATCAGCGCCACCAGGTTCCACGCCACAACCACGGCGAACAGCAGGTTGATGCGGGCCAGCAATTTCGCCCGGCCCAACCGCCACGCCGCCACTCCGAGCGCCAGCGCCGCCAGCTTGGCGATCGCCAGCCCCGCCAGCGGCGTCGGCGCCGCCTCGATCAGCCATGCTACCACCGGATTGGCCTCGCGAAGCCCGTTGATCAAGAAGGCGAGCGTGCTCAGGAAGTCGAGCAGTTGCAGATAAGCGTACTGGAGCAGCAGGCGCGACAAATCAGGCTACTCCCTTACTCTAGGACTTCGCTGGCCCGGAGTAAACCTCAAGGCGTACTAGTACGGGCTCTCTTTGTCACCGGGGCGCTATCTTGGAAATAACGGTATATGAGGCCTGAAGTTATGAATGGAGTCCCTGCCCGGCACCCGCTCGAAAACATCTTGCGGCGCCCGTGGGCGCGAAAAGTGCTGGCGTGGCTCACTTGGCCCGCCGGGTCGGAGCCATCGCGCTTCGAGCGCCTCGCCGAGCATTACAACAACCCGTCCCTCCGCGGCTGGGAGCGCCTCAAATGGCGCTTGCCCGAGCTGGCCATCGACTGGGCGCTCGCCCGTGCCGGCCTTGACAAATCGGTCATGACGGAAAAGCTCTTCCACCACCGCCCGACCGTCCGCTCCCTGGTGCTCGCCGGGCGCAGCATCGCCCGTTACGGTCTGATGGCCCCGCAGCGCTTTGCCGCACCGTTGATGGTCGTCTGGAACTTCACCCAAGCCTGCAACCTGCGTTGCCGCCATTGTTACCAGAACGCGGCGCCGCGGCCGGCCCCGGACGAGCTTTCGCTCGAGGAGAAGCTCCGGGCGGTCGATGAGATGGCGGCGGCCGGCGTCCCGTTCCTCGCCCTCGCCGGGGGAGAGCCGCTGGTTTCGCCCGACCTGTGGCCCGTGCTCGAGCGGGCGCGCCGGCGCGGCATCCACGTCAGCCTGGCCACCAACGGTACGCTGCTCTCACCCGACACGGTGGCGCGGCTGATCGACGCCGGCGTCAAGTATGTCGAGGTCAGCATCGACAGCCTGAATCCGGAAGAGCACGATCGCTTCCGCGGCCGCCGCGGGGCCTGGTCGCGATCGGTCGCCGGGATTCGGAATTCGGTGGCCGCCGGCATGCGAACGGGCCTGGCGGCCTGTTTCACCCGCCACACCGTCCACAGCGTCGATGCGATGATCGAGTTCGCCATCTCGCTGGGCTGCCGCACCTTCTCGCATTTCAACTTCATCCCGGCCGGCCGCGGCCGCGAAGTCGCCGGACTGGACCTGACGCCGGCGCAGCGCGAGTGGCTGATGAAGCGGCTGGTCGATCACTTGCAGCAAGGCCGGATTAACATCATTTCGACAGCGCCCCAGTTCGGCCGCTCCTGCGTCGCCTACGCGCCGCCCGAAGGAATTTTCGCCACCGGGCACGCGGGCACAGGCCGCGGCTCAAAGACCATGGTCTTGTCGCGCTACGTCGGCGGCTGCGGTGCCGGCCGCTGTTACTGCGCTCTCCAGCCGAACGGGGACGTGACGCCCTGCGTCTATATCTCTTCGATCCGCGTCGGCAACCTCCGCCAGACGACTCTGGAGCGGATTTGGGAGTGCGACCTGTTCACGCTGCTGTCGGACCGCTCGGACCTCCGGCCTCGTTGCGGCGTCTGCGGCTACCGGGCCTATTGCGGCGGTTGCCGCGCGCGGGCGCTGGCCTACACCGGCGACATCCGCGCCGCCGATCCCGGATGCGGCCGCAACGCCCGGCGCTGGGAACGCCTCGCCACCCCCGCGTCGGAGCCTGCGGCGGCGCTGGCTTCCGCTCAGTAGCCCTTGCGCTTGTCCACGACGTGCAGCAACGGTTCGCCGGCGAGGAAGCGCCGGATGTTTTCCTTGTACAGCTCGAGGCGCCGCCGCCCGACGCCGTCCGAGCCCCCGGCGACGTGCGGCGTGATGACGACATTGGGGAATTTCCACAGCGGATGGCCCTTGGGGAGCGGCTCCGGGTTGGTGACGTCCAGGCCGGCGCCCGCCAGGCGCCTGGAGTCCAGCGCCTTCACCAGGGCTTCGCCGTCATAAAGCTGACCCCGCGAGACGGCGACAAAGTAGGCGCCCTTTTTGAGCAGCTCGAACTGGTGCGGGCCGATCATCCGGTGCGAGGCCGGCGTGTGCGGCGCGGAGATGAACAGCACGTCGGCGCGCGGCAGAACCTGGTCGAGCCGGTCCGGGCGCACCAGCTCGTCCAGATGCGGCGCATAGGGAATATCCTCCGGATCGACGCCGATCACTTTCATGCCGAAGGCCTTGGCGCGCACGGCGATTTGCGTTCCGATGCCGCCCACGCCGACGATGACGGCCGTCTTGTCGCGCAGCTCGATCGCGGGAAAGCGGCCGCGGGCCCACTCCTCGTCCCTCTGGGCGTCCAGGTAGCTCTTGACGCCGCGCGTGAGCGTGAGCAGCAGCGCGAAGGCGTGGTCGGCGATCTCCGGTCCCTGGATGATCTTGCAGTTGGTCAGGACGATGTCGCTGTCGCGCAGTTCCGGCGTGGAAAGGTGCAGGTAGCGCTCGACGCCGGCCGAGCCGATCTGGACCCACTGGAGCTTCTTTCCGGCCCGCACCAGCTCGGGGCTGATGGTGCCGATGATGGCGTCGGCGTCGGAAACCTCGCGGAGCAGTTCCTCGGGCGCGGCCGCCACGATGCGGGCGCCGGGCGCCGCCCTCTGGAGCTCCGCCACTTGTTCCGGCGGCAGGCCGGTAACCAAAATCTTCTTCGACTGCGCCGCCACGGGCGCCAGCGCCCATAGGGTCATGCACACCGACGAAAGCAGACTTCGCAGCACACTTGCCTCCTTGATGAGGCGCATTGTATCGCAACGCGCCGGGCGGGCGGACGATCCACTATAATGGCTTCGGGCGCCGCAGGGAGGGCGGCGGTCCGCAATCTATGGAAGAAAAATTGAACATTGCGGTGTTTGTCGACTACGACAACATCGAAATCGGCGTGAAGTCGACGCTGCGCCGCGAATTCGACGTGGCGCGCACGCTCGACGCCCTGCGCGAGCGCGGCGACATCGTGGCCAAGTTCGCCTACGCCAACTGGAGCCGGCATGAGCAGTCAACCCGGCAGATGTCCGAGAACGCGGTCCAGATGGTCCAGCGGAACCCTTCGCCGCGCGGGGATAAG